>PUNP01000904.1 GCA_003551785.1 Candidatus Brocadiaceae bacterium
GGAAACGGGTAAGATGGGGAAATTCAATCCGGCATTCGTCCCTGTCCGTTATTTCAACACTGCTCCATATTTTATTGGTTTCAACTATCTTCATCACGTTTTCTCTCCTCTTTCAAAAAGTATAATCCACATTCCTCCACCTATTCCGACAACTATAAATAAACTCGCAGGCAGGAGCATGACCATTCCCATCTGCGCCTCCCCCAACCGCCTTGTGAGTATCCCCACCGTGTTCATCGACAAAAATAAAAACAGACCGCTCAGCATCCCGGATAAAGCCATAGCCTTTCCAAAACGGCGCTTTTCAAATCGCATCAGGGTACTGACAATCGCCGGATATTCAAACGACCAGCATAATGCACCTAATACATATCCGCCGGCCGTCAGCAAAAAACTGCTCGAAAGTATACCCAGAATAACGAAGCTCCCTCCGATAAGCCCGGGCAGGACAAGCAAACTGCGTGAACCAACCCGGTCAGGTAGCACCCCAAGCACTGCCCGGGCGAACACGTAGGAAAAAGCATAGCCGGACAACACCAGGCCAGGGGCAAAAAGCTCAACAGCAAATGAACCGCTTTCCAGAAAACGCGGCATCCACATATACAGCGTGCTGTCCGCCGTCCCATGCAATACGATTAAAACAACCAGTAAGAGTGACCGTGGCGGCAAAAGAAGATTCTTCCAGCTCCGATGCCGTTTCTGACCGGTTCGATGAACCGCAACTTTTTTCCAATTCCCCCTCGCACGGTAAACAAAACTTCCGCACAACAGCAGCGACCCGACCAGCAGGAACGGATAATGGAGAACCTGTGCAAAAGTCACCGAGTCATAACGTCCTGAAACGTACAGAAGCGTTTCGGCGACGATAGGGAACATCAGCCCGCCGACGCTCGTGGATGCCAGATTCAGCGAGATGACACGGCGCTGGTGCTGTGGGAAAAGTTTGCCCAGATACGCATTGATCGCGATGAACAACGGAGCACTGAAAGCCCCAGAAATACCCACTGCAACCATGAAGACAGGAAAACGCGCACCGCCCAACCCCACCAACAGCATGGCGCACCCCACACCCGTCAGGCATAGACGAATAACTCGCCTCGGGCCCCATCGGTCAATCAAATGTCCGCCAAACAACACACTGCACATGCCGGTGACAGACCCGATGCTGAAAAGAAGCCCGAACCGGTCATCGCCGATCTCAAGGTAACGCATCAGGTGGCTGCGAAATACCGGCAAAACACCTTTATAACCCGCTATAACGGCAATCAGAGTAATAATGGCCGCATAAAGCACATGACGGCGGGTACGATTTGAAAAAGACATGGTCTTCACCGGGAGTTATTGGTTCAATGGCCAGATCACGGCGCCCATATGATAGCGCTGATGGTGGGCAGTGCAGGCCGAATAATACACGGTCACGATCTTGCCGTCATCAAGCTCGGTGCTCGACGGATAACCGCCGTCAGCTGCTGAATCATACTGTGCCAGATAAATCGGGCCGGACCAACTCTTCCCCTCGTCTTCACTGATGCGGGCCGTAACTCCGCGATAACCTGTGTTCCGCATGCCACAACTCATGAGTATCCGCCCGTCCCGGAGCCTCAGAAGATGCCCGGGGTGCTGGTCGGCAAGTGAAAAACGAATCCCTCGCGCCCACGTCTTTCCATTGTCGGTGGATCGAAACAGGACCATTCCGTCTTGTGCCACCGGACGTGCAACAGCCAGCCAGCGACCTTCGCCAAGGTGAAGCACATCAGTTTCATTATATCCCTCGTTAATAAGGTTATATTCCGACCAATTTTGGCCATCGTCCCGGCTCACCATGAACCAGACTTTTCCGGACCTGTAGCAGGTTCCGGCAAGCATATTCTCTTCGGGGCCCTGTATGATATCGCCGAAAGGGATCACGTTCTCTTCCATTCCGTCAGGCAGAGTTTTGATTTCAACACGCTGCCATGTTTCGCCTCCGTCATGCGAACGACAGAGCCATGGGGTCAGTGCATTACTTTCACCAAAACCGGTTCCCTCCGGCTGCTTATATTCGTCATGGAACAGAATCGGTGTCGGTTCCGGGCGGCGAGGTCTGTTGTCCCATCCTGAGGCGATGACCAGGAGCTCACCGTTCCAGGTTTTCCCGGCGGAGACGTTCATGCGGTTCGTCCCGGGTTCATGCGGCGCCGCGACGCCCCGTTTCTCCCAGAACCGCCCGTCACTGCTTGCCCAGCACTCGACATCGCCCTCCCATTTTCCATGGCAGGGCTGGTTGAAAATCGTCGCTATGATCTCGCCACTGTTCAGTTTCGTAAGGTTCGGCCATGCACATACGTTGTCGACTGCAATATAACGTTCCATCATGTCTCTCCATTTACAGAATGCAAGTTCTAAAAAAAACAGCGCAAAAACAAAAAGCTTACAGTCCCAAAACACCCCCTGAAAAAGTAACCATTAAGCTTGGATACAATTCCGGCATTCATTCCCCAACGGGGATGTTTAATTAAAGCCCGGGGTTGCAACGGCGGGCGTTTGCCGGTGCTACCCTGGGAAACCGTTCGACCCCCAAAATTTTCCCTGAAAGGGATATTTAACCGA
>PUNP01000804.1 GCA_003551785.1 Candidatus Brocadiaceae bacterium
CATATTTTAGCCTCGTAATATTAATATAAAAACGGAGTTTATTTTAATCATCTTCACGTCGGGTGCGCTGGGGTGCGAGTTCCAGCCACAGTTCCCTCCCGGTCGTTTCGCTCTCGCCGTGCAAGACAAACGAGCCTCTGGCCGGCCCCAAAAGTTCATTAACCATCCTGCCATAATGCCATTCTCTGAGTATGGAAGCTTTTTCCGGGGAATCTTCATATATCGGTATAAGCTTTTCGAGCATCTGAGCATCGGCTTCGGCGCTGGAAACCACGCGGGTTTTATAAGCTTCTGCCCGGGCGATGATCTCGGCCCGATCACCGGTGGCGGCCTGGACGATACCGGTGGCATCTCGACGCGCCTCCTGGATTAAGGTGTCCTTCTGGCTTTCCGCATCCAGAGCCATATCGAAATGCGGGCGCACCTCGGCGGGGACATCAGGGTCGCCAATTGGTTCTATAGCAACAAGATCAATCCCGATGGAAAATCCGTTTACCTCTTCAAAGGCACGCAGGTATTTCTGTGTGCGATTTTCTATCTCCTCATACAAGGAAAGGCGCATGTAAGCGGGGCCCTCATCGGTATCAAGTTCCAGCACGCGACGTTTGCGTCTCACTTCCAGCACTTCCCAATTACTGACTATTTCAGTGGCCGCGCGAATGACAATACGCTGCAGCATATCCTCCGGTGTCACCATATGTTTTAGTTCATCTTCCGGTTCTTCGTCATGGGAGAGGAAACGGAAAGCGTAATCGAAAGCGCCTTGCTGGTCGCTGCGGATTCTATACCGTGCACGCAGCCCAATGTGAATAATATTGACATCACCGGTGAGGAGGTAATTATCTTCATGCAAACTCAGGCTCCCCCTAGCCACCTGTCTTCGCCTCTCAGAGGGGATCCGCCCTCCGCGCGCAAATTCCGTATCGAGATCGAGGGTCTGCTGTTCGAGTGAAAGCCAGACAATCTCCTGCCACGGCCAGGCAAAATGCCATCCGCTTTCCGAATCCATTACAAATCCGGTGCCACGGCCACGCCGCAGATTCACTTCGACCGGCCGTCCGAAACTCAGTTTTATAGCGACACGATCCCGCGGAACATAGAACCAGCCCTGCATGAGATAGATCACGATAAGGATGACCATGCCGATTTTAAGGAACCTGAAGCTGACATTCAGCGCGTCGGAGAGGGCTTTATGCGCGACGTCTTCTTTTTGAGGCCCCGGGGACGCTCCGGCGGCTTCGGCCCGCACTGGCATTTGTCCGCTTTTTACACCTTCATCTCTTTTATTTTCATCATTCATTCCAGGTATTTTCCTCATGTTATAATTGAAATATTGAGAACAGCATATCACTCTGAAATTGTCTCTTCATTACCTGTATCATTTCCGTTTTCCGTATCCGGAACATCATCTATAACATCGGCCTCACCGTTGTCGTTATCATCCCCGGATGCGTCGCTGATCGCGCGCTGTATCGGATCACTTGTTCCATAATCACCGAGCGGGCCGGAATAAAGTACTGAGAGCGGTTCACTTTTCGTATCGAGCACGAAGCTGATGGGCGAACCTTCTTCCCGTGCTCTTTCCGCGATATTTCTTATGGATTCAAGTCTTCTGAGATAAATGGCCAGCTCCGGCGCTCTGGCAAAGTATTCGTAGAACTGGGCCTCGATCTCTTCGCCCTCACTCTCGATGCGCTTTGCTTCGGCCATCGCTTCGGCCCGGATGTTCTGGGCCTCCCGTTCGGCCTCGGCGATAATTTCCTGCTGCCGTGAGCGTCCTTCGGCAAGATATGTTTCGGCGACGCGCTCGCGTTCGGCCATCATACGTTCAAAAACTCCCTCGGTTGTTGTTTCCGGAATAGCTATACGCCTTATGCCGAAGTCAAGCAGTTCGATACCGTGCCCCTGTGCCTCAATCGACGCCCGTGCTCCATCTCTTATTTTTTCTTCCATTTCTTCGAATTTAAGATCATCGGCGTTCGTCGAGACAAGGTTCCTGAAAGTCAGGTCGGAAATGGCGTTGGACGTCTCACTGAAAATAATATCGCGCAGGTGCTGGGTGGCCCTCTCAACATTTCCGCCCAGATTTTGCTCGAATAAAACCGGGTCCGATATCCGCCATGGAGCAGAGATCGAAACGATAACCTGCCATTCATCCTGCAGTTGAGTCTGAGCAAGCGGCCCGTCAATGACACGAGTTCTTTTATCAAATCTTCTGACTTGATCGATAGGGTACGGCAGGCGGAAATACAGACCGGAAGCATCCTGATCACCGTCACCGTCTTCCGCAGCTGCATTAATCACCCGGTGGACGGTACCGGGTGGACGGTAATGTATGGCCATCTCGGTTGTCCGGACTTGAAACATAAAAACATACGCACACATCAGCAAAAAAACAATACCTACTATAATAACTGTTACTTTGTTTTCCTTCATCTTGAAGAGCCCTCCAGGTCTATATCGAGTATATCTGTACCACGTCTACCTTTCATATCAATAATATTAACTTCCTTTTCCGTCGCCGGAACGATGTATATTTGATGCCCTGCGAAGACATCCTCCGCAGCAGAAAAATACTGCCGGAAGCGA
>PUNP01000882.1 GCA_003551785.1 Candidatus Brocadiaceae bacterium
CACCAGGGCATGATGAATCTCCTGAGAGCCTTTCAGCCCGACTTGCCGGCGCTCTCGTTTCGTACACAGGTCAGTGAAGGCGAGATGCGGCCTGACATATGGGGATACGGCGGATCACAGCCCCTGGCCTTTATAGAAAACAAGTTCTGGGCAGGTTTAACAGATAATCAGCCCGTCAATTACCTCAATCACCTTGCAGCACAGAACGCGGGGACTATCCTCCTTATGGTCGTTCCCGAAGCACGGGAAGACACGATCTGGAGAGAGCTTCTTTCAAGAGTCCATACCGCCGGCATCACCGCTTCAGATCCCCAGTTCAAAAGTGGATATGGTCGTTCTATTGTTTGCAGTAACGGTCCACTGCTGGCATTAACTTCGTGGAAGAGCGTCCTGGACAGTATTGAGGCCGAGATAGGAGAAGATGCTGAAGCAGCCGGCGACCTGCTTCAGCTGCGTGCTCTTTGCTGCGCGGCTGATGAGGATGCGTTCGTTCCTTTTTCACCTGAGGAATCCACGGATCAGCGCATTCCGGCTATGGTCATGCAGGCAATCTCTATCTCTCAGTCAGCTACGCAGTGGGCTGTCACGGAGGGCATTCTCAGCATCGATGGACTGAAAGCATCGAACTCGTCAAAACGCTTCGGACGTTATGTTCGGTTCGCCGGCGATGAGAAATTTGCGGCATGGTTCGGGGTCCACTATGCGCTCTGGAAGCGTTATGGGACGAGTCCCTTGTGGATGGTTTTTTATTTTACGGATTGGAGCAACGGGCAGAGAGCTCAGGAACTTCTTGACCCATGGAGGGTGCGCGGAGACGGATTATTCATCTGCGAAGAGAACAAGCTTCTGGTCCCGGTGCCGATCCCAGCGGGCGAAGGGCAAGAGGAGGTTATGCGATCTGTCCAGTCATACCTGAAGAAAATCTCGGATGCTTTAAGAACCGGTTCAAAAAAACAATGATCGGAGCGATAGCCGGTGATATAATCGGGTCGGTTTATGAGTATAATAATACCAAGTCGAAGGATTTTCCGCTCTTCGACCCCCGCTGCGAATTTACCGATGATACGGTGCTCACGGTGGCGATTGCGGATGCCATACTGTCGGGCAAACCTTACCTCGAGTCGGTCAGGCGAATAGGACGAAAATATCCCGATGCCGATTACGGCGGGTCATTTATGCAATGGCTGAATTCAGATAATCCCAAGCCGTATAACAGCTGGGGGAACGGATCCGCCATGCGGGTCAGTCCCGTCGGGTTTGCTTTCAACACTGAAGATGAAGTGATGGATCAGTCACGGATGACAGCTGAAATCACCCATAATCACCCCGAAGGCATTAAAGGTGCTCAGGCCACTGCACTGGCTATTTTTTGGGCAAGAACGGGACACGGCAAAGAAAAGGTAAGGGAGAAGATTACAGAACTTTTTGACTATGATCTTAATCGTAAACTTGACGATATCCGCCCGTATTATTCGTATGATGTATCATGCCAGGGAACGGTTCCTGAGGCCATTATCGCTTTCTTGGAATCGGAATCGTATGAAGATGCGATCCGTAATGCGGTTTCCCTGGGCGGCGATAGCGACACGCTTGCCTGTATCACCGGCGGGATTGCCGAGGCTTTTTACAATGGAGTGCCTGAACATATTCGGGCAAAAGTGGAAGAAATCCTTACTCTCGATTTGTGGGATATAACCGATGAATTCGAAAAATCTTACACCCGTTGAGTATCAACATATATCAGCGAAACTACTTCGAATATAGTCGTTTTAAAGGGTTTTCTGAATGAAGAATATGGGCAGCCAGATAGATACCAATTTCGACTTTCGCTCTGACACCCCGCCGGGTAAAGACCCGGATTCCCATAGCCCGACACTTCGCCGGTATCACAAGTTGCTCTGGAACAAGCCCCTGCCGTCGGGTGGTGTCTTTAAATTAGATGACACCGCGTATCAGGGTTTTCTATATCACCGTTCAAAAAAGAGTGAATTCTGGCTGTCGAGTGATGCGGTGGTTCCCGCGTTTAAATGGCATCTCGAAAGCACGGGTATAATCGATCAGGTCCCGAAGGAAGAAGTTGATGCGTTTTATAGTCTCGGCTACACGATTGGGGGAATGATGATATTCCCGGGTAACCGTATTGATGGGAAAATAACCATTACCAGGCACGTGGTTTCCATCCCCGAATCAACGATCGCTGGGACCTGACTCTGGAGTGCATCAGACGCCAATATTGCAAAGAAAGCAATCCGCTGGAGAAGGTTCTGGCTCGCTACTGGGATTTTTTTCAGTTGTTTGAGAATTTCCCCGGCTATGTGGAGTTCTTCCTGCTGCAGGATATGGTTTCGGATGATTATTCCGAGGTGGAATTCTTTGCGCCGCTTGATGACTTTAATACCAAATCGGCGATTCCATCAACAGTGGAAGCCTATAAGGCGTATAAACAGAACGCAATGGAGTTCCTCAGGGCGCGAAATCGTCGAATTCGTGAATCGGATAACACGGGAGGGGCAAAATCATGACAGCACAGATTGAAGATACTTTCCTGTTCAGAGGAAAAAGATACTCCCTCATCGGCATGACCAAAG
>PUNP01000679.1 GCA_003551785.1 Candidatus Brocadiaceae bacterium
AAAAACTCTTCAAGACCGATGCCGGCCTTGCCCTTGCCCGCGACAGTCTGTGACTTTGTTCGGGGTTTTTATAGTTGACATCCGGGGTTGAGGTTAATTGGGTGCCGTGGCTTGAAAGTGGCACTCATCGTGCCGCACTCCTGAAGATAGTTTATTTTCACCTTATTTTAGCCTGTGTGCCGAGAGACATAATTTGGGTTAAATATTTTTTATTATTTGACAGGAATTTTATTTTGTAATATTATATCAAATGGATAGGTTATTTGGAGTATATGGAGAGTGCTTTGCAGGCCATGTCGATATGACTACCTTTGACGACGAATAACCAGACATCATGGGAAATACGACCAGAGGGTATATCTTATAAGCTGATTGAAGATGACAAGATTGATGATCCGATCATTTAGTGGAAGAGAATTGAGCCATGAAGTGTCCCAAGTGTAATTCCTGGATTGAGAAAAAAACGTCGCAAGACGGTATGGATGTGGTTTTTCAATGTGATGAATGCGGTTGGGGGTCAGAACGGGATGAAAAGCAAGATACACGAGGAAGCAAGGTTCAAAGTGGTTCGCTGTTGTTTTTGCTTAAATTCTTCTTTTTCTGGGCTCTCTCACTGCTGATCGTTACCGGTCCCTATGTCGGTCTGCGTTATGCGGCGGGATATTTCGCTGATTTCTTCGGAACGGGAGAAGCCGAGTGGCTTGATGGTTTCATAAAGGGGCTGAACATTCACTATCCCTGGCTGATGGGGGCCTATATTTTCCTGGCTCATTTCATAAGTCCGGAATATGATAAGGGCAAAATGGGGATTTTCGGCGCTGGCAGAATTGCCAACCCGGCGCTGACCCGCGATCACCATTACAATCGCGCTATGTACAGCCTGGAGTCGCTACTGGGGCCGGGCCGAATAGTTGCCGCAACTCTTGCGGCAAGCTGGAGATTGATAATCGGAAAACGGTAACTTTTTATTATATGAGGAGTGGAATATGCGTTTTTTTGACAAGATTGGAACGACCTGGAGCCTGATGGGAGCTTCGTGGAACGTGCTCAGAAACAACAAGAAGCTGATGCTTTTCCCCGTTTTTTCGGGGCTGGCGAGTCTGCTTGTCATTGCCTCTTTCCTCCTGCCCCTCGTCGCGACGGGATTCTGGGAGGGGCCGGGTGAAGAAGCATCCGCCGCAGCCGAGGCGATGTATTACGGCGTTCTGTTCGCATTTTACGTCTGCAACTATTTCGTGATACTGTTTTTCAATTCAGCGCTCATAGCTTGTGCGATATCGGCGCTTCACGGCGCCAATCCCCGTTTATCCGATGGCCTGAGCATCGCGGTATCGAGAATAGGCCTCATCTTCGGGTGGACGCTTGTCTCGGCGACCGTGAGCCTTGTACTGCGGATAATCGAGGACCGGTCGGAGACGGCGGGGAAAATTATCAGCTCGCTGCTGGGAACGGCCTGGACGATGCTTGCGTTTTTTGTGCTGCCGGTCATGGTGGTGGAAAAAAAAGGACCGGCTGCCGCGTTCAAACGCAGTGCTGTGCTTCTGAAAGATACCTGGGGCGAGCAGATCATAGGAAGCTTCAGCTTCGGCATGCTGTTCTTCCTGCTCATGATCCCGGCAATATTGCTGGTAGTCGCTGGCACAGCAGCTGGGTCCCTCTTTCTGACGGCAACATTTGCCATACTGGCCGGCGTTTACTTTCTGCTCCTGATGATGGTACAGCCCGTCCTCCATTCGATTTTCAGGGCTGCATTATATCTCTATGCCATTAATGGTGAAGCTCCTGACGCGTTCGGCAGTGAGGACCTCCTGCAGAGGGCGGTCGGATCGCGAGAGTAGGTCCTTAAAATACTCACATCGACATTTTTTTGTCGATGTGCGCAAAAGAGTGAATATCCAATTCGCGCTAAGTGGGATTCTATCATAGCCAGCTATGTTTTTCAACATGATTCGATCGAAGCCCTGCGGCGTGAGCTTCTTCGCAATGATAGGCTGGGGTGGCTGTGTGGTTTTGATTCGCTAAAGCAGGCTCAATCCGGTGGTAAATTCCTCGACCAAGTGTTACGTTTGACAGGAATGTGCCATATTGGTAGAATGTCTTTATGGTTACACAAGTCAAATCACCCCTTATAGTTGCCTTTTGCTTAGTATTGCTGGTATGTTTTCCCTCCATAGTATTAGCACATCGTATGTTGATTACGCCGGTGGAGGGTGACGCTGTTTACGTAGGATACGACGACGGCAGCCCCTCTGTGGGAGCAGGCGTGGCACTTTACGATGCAAAAGGTGATGAAATTGTCTCGGGTACAACTGACGAACAAGGACTGTTTCACTTTGATGCAGACCATTCCCCCGTTCGCGTTGTCTCCAACGATGGCATGGGGCACAGAGCGGAATGGGAATCAAACTCCGGAGGTACCGCTGAACAACTGCCAAGGTGGGTTGGGGGGCTGCTGGGAGTCGGTGTTTTCCTCTTTACAGCAGCAATTTTCTATTATATCAATACTCTAAAAAAGACTAATGAGAAGGCGTGTGAATAATTATTTATGGAGAGGGCTATGACCGGCATGAAAATGATAAGACG
>PUNP01000316.1 GCA_003551785.1 Candidatus Brocadiaceae bacterium
ATTATTTTAAATCTTTTTCCAGGAGTCTCCGATGCTGAAGAATTTTCTGCACAATTTTAAGGGCGAAGCATATAAAAAAGATTATGTGATTCAGAGAAAGATTTACGAAACGTCTTTCGCGCGTATATATAAAGCGAAAAGCAAGCAGGACGGTTCGCCGGCAGCTGTTAAAATATTGAATGAAATAGGTGAGTGTCTGGCAAGGAAGCTCGACGAAAACAGTACTACATTGTGGGAAGGGGAGCTCTTGTCAACTTTAGACCATCTCAATATTGTTCAGTGCCTGTCGTATGACAGCGGGAAAAAATACTGGATTGTTATGGAATATCTTGACATTATGCTGCCGCATTATGTCTTAAAAAATGACAACATATCAGAGGACGAGATTTTGGAAATTTTTATCGATATTGCCAAAGCACTGGAATATCTGCATGATCAAAATCTCGTATATGGGGATTTGTCGCCGGATAATATCATGTTAAAAGACGGCAGCGTTAAATTGATAGATTTTGGTCTTACTTTGCCAAAAAATTTAGACATAATCAGAGGTCTTATGGGGACTCCCAGTTATATGTCACCGGAGATGATCCGCTATCGGGAAATGACGCAACTTAACGATATTTATTCTTTTGGGGTTATCATGTATGAAGTGGTGACGGGAGTAAAGCTCTTCAGCGGTCAAATGAAGGAAAAACGGATGACTCTGGTTCTGAATAGCAACCCGTTGAAGCCCACGAAGCTGAATAACAAATGTAATAATAAACTTGAAAATCTGATTCTCCGGTGCATATCAAAAATTCCTTACGAAAGACCGAGGAGTATGAGTGAGGTCAAACAGACTTTGATGGCGATAGCCGGGTAAAAACCGGCGAGGTCGTGATGCACTGGTTGTAACCGATGTAGCAGTTGGCAATAATGGGCAAATCCCGCAACTTCAAATGCAACCGCGCCCCTGCCGGGGCGCATTGATCTTTGTATCATTTATTACCCCTGGTTAAAACCAAGGGCTACCTAACCTTGCCCCGCTGGGGCGAAAACAGAGACATTGCCCCGGACGGGGCAAAGTACGGTAGCCTCGGGTTTCAACCCGAGGGGGATGATTCACACGTATTTTTGCGTCCTGAAAGGGCGCGGTAGATCGTTGCTTTTTGGCAATTGGCCGAAAAGGTGGAAAATGATTTTAACTAACGACTGACCACCAGAAAAAAATTGGCCCTACAGAATGCCCCCGCAGGGCCGGAGTGCCGGTGGTTCAGATGCAAGTTGCAGTGAGAAGCCAGACCTCGCCAGGATGCCTCTGAACCTCAATAACAAGTGGAATGAACCACTAACAGCCCTTTTCACTTGTTTGAAGAGTAGTATTTTTTTGTGTATTATATGTCTATGAAAATATGGACTCACAAGTTAGTGCTGTTTTTTGCTTATATCTTGATTATTCCGTCAGTTTTTTGCGCTGGCTTTCCGGATGACGATCTTGACCATGTTCAATATAAATCCAGACTCGTTAGTGAAAGTGTCACAGAGCGTATTTCCACTATTCAAAGTCTTGTCAGTTTCCATCCGGATTCCGAAAATACTGCTCCTTTGCTGATGTTAGCCGCCGGAGATACGAACTCTTCGGTTGTTTCCGCCGCTTCGGATGCTATCAATGATCTGAGCATAGATCCGCTTGATTATGTTCAGGAAGTGCTTGCTTACCTTGGCGATGAAGACTTGAAAGTTCGGTTAAATGCTATCGGCAGCCTTTCTTTGTTATATTTCATGGAGGCTGCTTCTGAAAGGATGGTAACGTCCCTTGTCAAGAGATTGGCCGAAGATGAGGTATGTAGAGAGGAACGGCTGGCTCTTATCAAGGTTTTGGGTAAAATAGGGCCGGATGCAGACCATGAAGCTGTAGCGGATATTTTGTTCGAAATAGTGAAAACAACCGAAGATTTTACTGTGGCTTCTTACACTATTTCCGCTATTAGGGGGATAGGTATCAGGGAGGGGAGAATTGTGGCGGGTTTGGCAGAAGCTTTGCGTGAG
Organism: Candidatus Brocadiaceae bacterium; assembly: GCA_003551785.1. The sequence goes on from PUNP01000316.1 coordinate 2,029, forward strand.
TCAGATGCGTCCGGACGCCTGTTGGCCGTTGAAAGATTGAAGTTTTTCATCGGCACTGAAATTGGAATCGCTATTCCCGCACTAGTCGCAGCTTTGCATGACGAAGAGGAAGAGGTTGTTCAGAGGGCCCTTGCAGTGCTGCGACGTATCGGGCCCGATGCTGAAGCCGCGGTTCCGGCTTTATGTGATCTTGTGTCCACCGGTACCCGCGTGCAGCGACTTTTGGCAATAAGTGCTCTGGGGCGGATAAAATCATTAGAATCCATCTCCGCCCTGAATACAACTTTGCGTGATGAAGATGAAGAGGTTTCGCGTTCCGGCGCCCGTGCCATCAATGCAATTCTTCACTTTTCCGCACCCGATCTGATGGAGGTTTTAAAAGATCGGAGCCTTGATTTGCGTGCAGCGGCCCCCGAGATGCTCCGTGAGCACGGTATCGATATGCTGACAGGAGTTTCCGGCGCCATTCAGCAGCAGGAGAGCCCTGAGCAGCGCCGGAACCTGTATGACTCCCTGAACGACATCCTTCACGGTCTTGAGTCCTCCGGCGGCCCC
>PUNP01000999.1 GCA_003551785.1 Candidatus Brocadiaceae bacterium
ACTACTATAGTGTTGACGCTGCCTGATTCACTGACCTCGCCCACTTCAAAGGTTCCCTTATCAAGGGCTTCTTCGAGCAGGAGGTAGCGGATCTCTTTTTGATCCGGAGCGTCTTCCTCATCAACCTTTTTACCGCCTGAGGAAAACAAAGGGTAAATGGTTAACCTGCCGCTAACAAGAGGGTCACCTATAGTAAGCCGGTCTGCCAGATTATTTAAGGCTTGGGCCATCGAAATAACCTCCTTCCAGGTTAGTGATAACTCTTCCATATTTATATTGTAAGGGGTTTAAAGGACACATGTGTGTCACACTGTGTGTGAACAGGAGTTTATTTAAGACTATTACTTGCACAGGTTGCAGACCTGGAGCGGAGTTGCCCAGTTTGCAGTTTGGGCTTTACGGAGGCCTTCCCGGGCCTGGCCCTGCTGATTTTTACAGGGTCCGCCGGGAGGGCAAGAGGGCGGGCGTTGCCGCCCCAGGTGCGCACAAAAATAGATACGTGATGATACGGTTTGACACGGATTAATACAGTTTAGAACAGATTATTACACCTTGATGTAGTATAATACGCTTAAAGGGTGATTAGATGGCAAAGACTATGAGATTATACACACCGGACCAGGTGGCGGAGATACTGCAGTTTAGCGTTCCAACCGTAAAAAGGTGGCTTTTGACCGGCGAGCTGCCAGGTATAAAAAACGGTCCTGGTGGACATTGGCGGGTGAAGTCCGACGAGTTGGCCAGATATATCGAAACCAGGCAGCAGCGAGCGAAAGGAGGCGCTCAAGTATGAACGACGAGCGTTTTTATTCCGGCATGGCCACCATAACGCGGACCCTGGATAATATCGAGATGAAGCACAGCTTCAGGGAGGCAAAGGCCACGGCACGCGCTACAATAGCTGAATAAATCCGGGCTGCTGGAAAAAGTGCTTTTGATTACGGGGTGTTTTGTGGCGCCGCTGAATGGTTGACCACAGCTGAAGGAATTAAAAACGCCCAGGAAGTATACTAGCGATGCTCAATAAGGTGGTATTAATCGGCATGTTAGCCCGAAACCCGGAAATGAAATACACAAGCGGCGGCGCTGCCTGGACAACTTTCACCCTGGCTGTGGACCGCCCCTTCACGGACCGGGAAACCGGGGAAAGTGAAGCCGATTTTATAGATATATCAACCTGGCGGAAGTTGACTGAGAACTGCGCAAAATACCTGGCCAAAGGTGGCCAGGCCGCGGTTGTAGGCCGGATTAAAACCAAGTCTTATGATGACAACCAGGGAGTAAGGCGCAAGGCCTTTGAGATTGAAGCGGATGATATCCGTTTTTTGCAGCGTGCCCCGGCTGGCGGCGATGGGTCCAACAAGACCGCGGAGGAAATCGACACAGGGGACGATGTGTCCTTTTAGAGGATGGAGAGGGATAATAGCCAATGACAGCAGCGTGGAAAAATCAACTCTATTTCGGCGATAACCTATCCATAATAAGCGAGCAGATACCAGATCAGTCTTACGAAACCTGTGCCAGCGTGTAGGGGTAGCAGAACAACGCTTTATAAGTATTTTCATGAATACAAAAATTAAATTGTATAAATTGAGGTTTTAAAATGACATTAAACCTACAAAATCTTGATGATGCAATTAAAAAACTAAAGCAGTGCGACACATCAACCTTCAAGAGCACAGGTGAAAGTTTTAAGCATTTCACACTAAAGTTGAAAGTCAATTCGTTTAGACATTTATATGATCTGGCTGTCGAATTTAATCATCCTGTAACAATCATATCCGGCACAAACAAAATTGGCAAAACCAGTCTTTTGTTGCTTCTCGCATGTAGTCATGAAAGGTTTTTGAAAGTCGATTCAACCTCACCTGCGGGAGAACTACGTGAGCATTCTTGGGCCGATGTTCTTTCTTTTACTTCACATGAAGATGTTAACAGCGACTATTCATATGAACTTAAGTGGCGAGTTGGGCATTCCGTAAAAGAAGGCGAAGGAAAGCGTCTATCTTCAAGCAGAGCATGGAGCGGTCTTGGTAAAAAAAGTTCGGAAATCTCCCGTATTAATGCCAAAATCCGTGATAGGGAAGTAAGAATGGTTGACCTCGAGAGAGTGTTGCCTGGTCGGAGCTTCTCAAATGCATTGCTCCGAAAAGCAAATACCGGAGAAACCGTTCGTTTAAAAGAAGATATTGAAAAAACCTTTTCATACATATTTGAAGCCGATTCCGTTGAAATATATGAAGTAGGTAGCCATATTAATAAAAGCTGTTTTCTTATAAAGTTTCCCGAAGACTCATATTCTTCTTTTAATGCTGCATCCGGCGAAGAGTCGGTAATTTGTCTTTTGAAAGATTTAATCGAGAGCCCAGAGTATTCATTAATTTTGATTGATGAAGTTGAGGCAGGATTTCACCCTTCGATACAAAGAAGGCTCGCGGACATAATTTCTGATGGACCCCTCTGTCAAGACACAGTTTGTTAGGTTTTAAGCGACACCGGGGACCTCCTTTCTGCTTTAGGTTTGCGGGTCTTTAGATCATTGAAAATACAATAGTCTTTCACAGCAGTAGGGGCTGTGGATA
>PUNP01000150.1 GCA_003551785.1 Candidatus Brocadiaceae bacterium
AACAGGACGGCAGCGACTATAAAGATATCCTCGCCGGCCGCCGAGCGTTTACAATGTCCGATGTATCCGGCTATTACCCGCGATGGGTCGAGTCAAAACACAGCCTGGAGCCGTTTTCGATATCCGAACAAGAACACATATACGAGATAGTTATAAATCCTCAGCTCTGAGTTCTGGCAAAAAAATAATTTTCTCAAAACGAACCCATTTGTTAGAGTTGGCCATATATAGTAAATATATGAGATAGATCAATTTTATGGCTTGGGTAATAGCGCTCGGTGTTGAGATATGGAAACCGTTCAAATAAATTCAGACTATCTACAATAATATTTATTATATTTTGTATATTAACGAGTAACAGCCTGTTTTTGAGTTGCACAAAGGGGTTTTTATATGGAAGATCATCAAAAATTTAATCTGACAGCAGTTATATCTATGCTCATTTTAGTGGGATTCTTAGTAGCTGTTTCGCTCTGGTCCAATCCTAAGAACCTTGACGCCACGACAAAGCCGGATGTTACGCAACAGAAATTTGAAGTCGCAGCGGATTCCGATGCCTATACAATGACCCGTCAAACGGCAGTCGGCAACTCTGCACCGGCGAATATATCTGCCGCAACAGAAGGCGTTTTTTATGAATCATTTGACTTTAACACAAAAAGTGCTGACTCTCAGGAGCTGCCCGACTATTTTACAGACCGCATCGCGGCCAAAAGTTCCGGCCGCTCATCTACAGCCGCTGCGACAGGGACCACAACATCAAGCACTTCGTCGGCTTCTACCGGCAGCAGTTCCATGTCCTCAGGAAGCGGCGGAGGAGGGACAGGAGCAGGTTCAGCGGGCACAAGCTCCACTTCGGCTGAAAAATCTACGCCTAACAGCAATACCACCGCAGTTGCATACACCGGCGGAGGAGGCCGGGCTTCGGCGTCAAGAACGATTGTACAGGAGCTTAGAGAATTAGAACCACTGCCAAAAGTGCACTATGCATGGGGATTGCCGAGCTCATTTTTAAATAATCGTGAGCATGACCTAAGGCAGGAATACGCTCGAATTACGCATTCTTTAACAACTAACGGTGCGGCAAGGGCGATCCATGGTCGAGCACGAGCTGTAAACCGCATTGATAATCTGGTTTATGCCTGTGCCAAGATCAATAGAACAGACCCCGAGATTCCGGTCTCAATCGCAGTAAGTTACAGCCCGTGGCACAGAAAGTTTATGCCTGATGTAAGGCATGTGAACGATCTTGACATCTCGATTTTTCAAGATCCTAGCTATCAAGAGGAGATCGATGAGTTCATCAGTCAAATGACTTTCACTAAGCAGCAGATCGCCGCGAGTAATAGAAAATATGGCTCGAATGTAAAAGTCAGCGCTCTTTTGATGAATGCCGAGCGATTCAGCCCGCGCAGGCATGACCCCGACTGGAACAAAGCGATGGCCAGGGCTCTTGACGACATACACAAAGAAGCAATTAAGCTGTTCCCGGACGCCCGCATCGAATGGTATAGCCGGGGGATGGGCGGCTATACCATTGAATCGCTTTCTAAGTGGTACAGCTATTTTACTGGAAAGGAAACATACATACCAACCCTTTCATATACTCACTACGGCGTTCCAGATCCAGACTTTATGCAGGAGAGGTTCCTCCAAACCTGTGAGTTGGCCGATACGCTGGATGTCAAAGAAGTAACGCCCTGGCTTGGGCTGGCTTGGGGACGCAAACGCGACCCCAACGGCAGGGTCTGGTTTGATGCTTGGGACTATGATGTCAAATACTCATACTATGCGGGAAAAAAACTCAATGAATTGGGCAAAACAGAACGCCCTGAGGATTATCCGCCCTATCATCGTGTTGGCGTAGTGGTAATCTACACGCCGTTTGCCTCAAATATACCTGAATTTGGAAAGCATTTTATTGAATATTGTAAAGGAGCTGCTGCGGCAAACCGATAATGATTAAGAAAATCATGAACCTGAAATTTTTAGCTCACTGATGATAAACATAGACTACGCATACCAACACAGGAAAACTCCTATAAGCATGAGGAAGCTTTATGTTTTGCCATAAGATGCTTATAGCGTTACTGGTAACCAGTTCGGCATTTGGCTTGCGGGCAGATCTGAACAATGACGGCATCGTTGATATGCAGGATTTGGCAATTCTGGCTAACGACTGGCTTAGCCATTCATGCCAGATGAGTGATTATGGACAGGTGCGAAATCAAATATCACCGCCGGTATTAGCGCAATATTTTGAGAATGTTGATACCGGGCAAGATGAATGGACAGGGGTAAATGCTTCGTTTTCTTATGAAGAAACGCATGTTCGTTACTTTGAAAATGAGGCCCGTTCTGTTCGGTTGACATCGCCGGAGGAGCAAATTAACTCGTCTGTTTACTGGAATATCCCTGAAAGCCGGTTGTGGGAAGCAGGTTATCATAGTGAAGGTCAAGTCCGCATGCACGACGGCAGGGTTTATGAAGTTATAGAATCAGCCGGGACAAGCGAAGAACCTCCCCACGATGACTGGCAGCTGCTTTATGATTGGCGAGATCTTGACATCCATCTTACCTT
>PUNP01000318.1 GCA_003551785.1 Candidatus Brocadiaceae bacterium
ACCTCGCCGGCAACGAGGTGGAGTTCGCTAAAATCGATTGCGATGCCTGCAATAAAGGTTTTCGCGGCGCCGAAAAGGTTGATTGCGAACTGCCTGAGGATGAGCAGTATATGAGCAAGGACACCAAACCCGGATGGTGGAGCCCGTTTTATAAAAAACCAAAAAACGTATACAATACCGGTCAGGCGGTCGGCGGGGCCCGAGGCTGCACTCGCGCATGCATGGTTCAACTGGAAAAACGCGGTGTGCTCAGGAATAAATTTAAAGATGAGTTCCGGCGCCGAAAACCCTGGAAAGTTGACTGGTCGTCCGAACCACAGTACCCTGCAGATGTTGCCATGCCGGGGGAGAGTATATATGGAGTTGCTAATAAAAGTCAGGCGGATGATGTGGATTAACCTGAAAACTTCAATCAACAGTTTGGTTAGCGTTTTTGCATATCGAACGCCGTAAACGTGGAGCGTGGACTGGACCGGCAAGCCGCCCAAGGGCGAAAACCTGGCTCGTAGTGGACGCTTTCAAGCGTCCCGGGGAGCGCGTAGCAATTTCCGGACTCCGGAGCCCTTTAAAGGGCTCACTACGAACCTTTTATTGCCTTTTTGACCAGACCCTACGACCCCGTGAAAAATTGGAAACCTTAATTGGAGAGTGTCGAATGAAGTGGGGAATATGCCGTGGATTGGACGAAATAGAGGAAGCTGCTGAAGCAGGCTTTGATTATATAGAGCCGCCGGTCAGGTGCATCAGTCCGGACATTGATGCGGATGAGGTCGCTGAATGGAGCGGCATTATCGAGAATTCATCAATTATTCCTGAAGCGGTCAACTGTTTCATACCGGGACATCTGAAGATAACAGGGCCGGGAGCTGATCTGGGGAGCCTGGTGAATTATGTCAAAACGGTTCTGCCGCGTGCCGCAGCTATGGGGACCCAACGGGTCGTCTTTGGCAGCGGCGGTGCTCGCGGCGTGCCGGAAGGCTTTCCGCAAGAAAAAGCATTGCGCCAAATAGAAGATTTTCTCTCAGCTGTTAATCCGATAGCCGAAGCAAATGATATTGTTATTGTTATCGAACCGCTGTGCAGTAAGGATTGCAATATCATCAACCTGGTGAAGGAAGCCCACTCCATAGCTGATAAACTGGGGCTTAGCAATGTGAAAACACTGGCCGATCTTTATCACATGGGGCAGGACCAGGAACCGTACGAGAACCTCCGGGAGGCGGATACCCTCCAACACGTCCATATTGCTCATCCTCTTACCCGCCAATGCCCAATGCCCGATGATGGAGCTGATTATGCCGGGTTTTTAAAGGCACTGCGCACTAATGGATACAATTTGAGGATATCTTTCGAGTGCAAATGGGACGATTTTGCCAAACAAGTGCCCCGGAGCCTGGATTACCTGCGCAGTGAATGGGATAAATTAGCATAACTAACCCGGTCTTCTGGAGGACATAAGTCCTCAGCGAACCACGTGGCATCACCACCGGCACTGGGCACGGTTCTGATGAAGTAACGGGCTTTACTGAATATCTACGTGAGGACTGACGAGGAATCTGACTTTGGGAGTTCGTGATGAATGTACAATGTTCTGAATCAATTTTTCTTGATGGTGATTGGGATTTTACTTATGAGGCCGATCCGGGCAATGAATTAACCACCCCTTCCGAAGATGCTTTTGTCTGTCGTATGCCGGTGCCCGGCTACTGGGATGATAACATTAACCGACTCGAGAAAACGGAGTTCTGGTCTCGGGATTGCCGGTTGAATCATTTCCGTCCGATAACCTTTCCGCTTGGACAGGGCAAGCCCCCGGACTGCTCGCTGCCTTATCTCATCGGCGTCGGATGGTACCGTAAACGCTTCCGAGTCGGTTTGCAAAATCTGGCGCGTCTGACCATAAGCGGCGCCGTCATGGACGTTACCGTCTTTGTCAATGGAGAACCGGCCGGAAAACATGAAGGGCATCTGACGCCTGCCCATTTTGAAATCGGCCATATGCTCAAAGTAGGGGAAGAGAATGAGTTGCAGCTTGCCGTCTCCAACCTGCGCGGCGAGCGTGCCAGTACTGTTATTCGCGGGAATAAGGGACGTTCTGCGGGAATTTATGGCGATGTCGCACTGCACCTGTCTACGGCCAGGGTTGACGACCTGTACATATATCCTCAGGGAGATATCCTGCGATGGCAAACCCGTCTGAAAGGCGATATGAGCAGTCTCAGGTTGTCATATTCCCTTCACGACAGTGAAGGACAGGGTGTGCTGCGAGGTGAGGTGACTCCCGACGGATCTACGGCTGACTGGGAAACAGGATGTGAGGGTATTGCTGAATGGTCGGACCATACTCCGAACCTGTATACCGCAACTGTGGAACTCCGCAGCGGGGATAAGGTCCTGGACCGCATCAGCCGGCCTTTCGGCATGCGTCGAATTGAAACGGACGGCGCCGGTCTGCTGCTGAACGGCCGACCCGTATTCCTGCGCGGACTGACCGAACATGCCTATTTCCCTCTCACATGCACGCCGCCACGTGACAAGGATGTTTACCGAAAAAACATCTTAAAATTGCAGGCTTCGGG
>PUNP01000567.1 GCA_003551785.1 Candidatus Brocadiaceae bacterium
CTGCGGCTTGGGTTTTGGGCTTTGTTCTTTGTTAACATAGATTGTCTTCGGACGCTGTTGAGTCAACCCAAGCAAGTGTACCGCCGATGCATGGCAGAGATATGCGCCACGTCGAATGGAAACGGCGTAATGATATACTGATGGGTTCAGGGACGGAACAGCAATGCGAAGCAGGTCTCCATACTCATCACTTCTCAGAGATCGGCCTTCAATGACGCCCGCTTGTTCAAGCGTTTTCTCCAGTTTCTTCGAAGTGATGTTTCGTGAAAGAAGATGACGAATCAGTGCTCGAAACTCAACGGGCATGAGTACGGGCTTATCATTGTTCTGGATTATGGCAGTTGAGTCGGCAATGAGTTGCCCCTCGACGGCGAGGTTATTGTTGTCCTGACTCGTCTTCATGATAGGTATATATACCTATCATGAAGAGTTTGGTCAAGAATGAGCATCGAGATGAATGGTTCGTAGGTATATATACCTACGAACCATTCCAAATTAGGACAACAATTAACAACAATATGCCTGTTAGACTACCGGGGTCATAGTGGAAGGTGACCCCCGGAGCCGGCGCGGCTTCTGAAAGACTCGCGGAGTCACTGTTTCGGCGCGAACCGCCCCTTTTGCCCGATCGGGGCGGCCGGCACACCGTACGGTGTTTAAACAGTCCATCAGCCCCATTCGTTGTTGCCGCGATAGTAGCACGATGACAGAGGCGCATTGAATATTGTTGATCGAAATTCGTGCAATGCCGACTGCGCGGGATATCAGCTTTCCCGAAATTGCTCGTTCTCGTCCTTGCCCGATCCGCCACGCCGGGTGCACAATACTCCCTCGAAATGATTTCCACGCCACACCCGGCCGGCCCTGAACACCGAACCGGCGGTACGGCCCCGCCCCCGAGACGAACCGCCCCGCCCCCCACGCGCCCATGACCGGTAGAACCACCTCCCGCCGCCACATCGCCCCCGGCAACCGCCTCGTCGTCCGGGACGCGGAGTGGCTCGTCACCGGCACGCACACGGTGCGGGACGGCCACCAGATCCTCGAATGTCTCGGCCTCTCCGAGATCGTGCGCGACGAGCCGGCGATCTTTCTCACCGAGCTCGAGGACGATATCCGCGTCCTCGATCCGGCGGAGACCTCGCTCGTGGCCGACGACAGCCCGAACTACGCGAAGTCGCGCCTCTACCTCGAGACGCTCTTTCGCAACTCCGCGCCGAGCGGCAATCGCATTACCGTCGGCGACCGGGGGGCGATGGATGTGGTGCCGTACCAGCTCGAGCCGGCGCGGCTCGCCCTGCGCCAGCCGCGGGTGCGGCTGCTGATCGCCGATGCGGTGGGGCTCGGAAAGACGATCGAGGCGGGCATCCTCCTCTCCGAGCTCATCCGGCGCGGGCGCGGCAAGCGCATCCTCGTGGTGGCGCTCAAGAGCATGCTCACGCAGTTCCAGAAGGAGATGTGGGCGCGCTTTACGATCCCGCTGGTGCGGCTCGACTCGGAGGGGATCCAGCGGGTGCGCCGCCATCTGCCGACCAACTACAACCCGTTCAGCTACTACGACCGGACCATCATCAGCATGGACACCCTCAAGCGCGAGGCGGAGTACCGCTACTGGATCGAACAGTCGTACTGGGATGTGGTGGTCGTCGATGAGGCGCAGAATGTCGCCCGGCGCGGGTCGGGGGCGATGCGCCACCGCCTTGCCGACCGGCTGGCCGACCGCTGCGACAGCATGATCATGCTCTCGGCCACGCCGCACGACGGCAAGCCGGAGAGCTTCGCGAGCCTCATGAACATGCTCAACCCGACGGCGATCGGCGATCCGTCGAGCTACACGCCCGAGGATATCCGCGGGCTCTTTATCCGCCGGCACAAGCACGACATCCGCACTCAGGTGCTCAGCCGCTTTCAGGAGCGATCGATCCGGGCGGTCTGGGTAGATGCCACCGACGAGGAGGAGCGCGTTTTCGACGCCTTCGAGCGGCTCGACCTGGAGAGCGACCGGACGGTACGCAGCGATTCGCAGGCGCGGGGAGGGCGGATTCTCTTCAAGACGCAGGTGGAGAAGGCGCTCTTCTCGAGCCTGCCGGCGTGCCGCGACACGGTGGAGCAGCGCATCCGGCGGCTGGAATCGGGCAGCGGCGCGATCAGGTTCCCGCGGGAGATAACATCACTCAATGACTTCCTCGACGAGCTCGCCCGCGTACCGCCGGAGCGCGCGTCGAAGTATGCGAAGCTCCTGTCGATGCTCCGCGGCGAGGACCCCGACTTCGACTGGAAGCTTAAGCGCGCGCGCCGACCGGGTGGTTATCTTCACCGAGCGCATCCGCACCATGCGCTGGCTCGCCGAGCGGCTGCGCAGCGACCTCGGCGTCGCCGAAGAGACGGTCGCGACGATCTCCGGCGAGGGCATGAGCGATATCGAGCAGCAGGAGGTGGTCGAACAGTTCGGCAAGGAGCAGAGCCCGGTGCGCATCCTCGTCGCCAGCGATGTCGCCTCCGAAGGCATCAACCTCCACTATCTCAGCCACCGGATGATCCACTTCGATATTCCGTGGTCGCTCATGACCTTCCAGCA
>PUNP01000940.1 GCA_003551785.1 Candidatus Brocadiaceae bacterium
ATCGGAGTTCTTCAATCACGCCGAACCCGTTTATAAGGAATGGGGACGCTGGAGATACGACCGCGGCATTACTTTCGAACCTCTCGGCGTGTCTATATTTTTCGATTCGACACCGGAAAGAGGGATAGAAATCCATTCCGGACGCTGCTGCCTGGACGTGCCGGGAAGCGCGATCGATCTGCTTTCACCCGAAGATCAGAGGCAGTTTATACGCAGGCTGATAACAGAATTCCACTTCCGGGCCTCGCGGTTCGATATCGCCTTCGATGACTGCAAACGAAGGATTGAGGTTTCTCAGGTCTATGAGTATTACCAGGAAGGCGCCGTGGTCGGGTTCCGGCGAGCCGACCGGTACGTGGGACAGAAGTCGCCGGGCAAGAACGACAAGATCAACGACGGACTGACGTTCGGCGTGCGCGGTTCGTCGGGTTCCGGAAAGTATATGAGGATATACGACAAGGGACTGGAATCGGAAGGCCGTGAAGACTTTATCCGCTGGGAGCTTGAGCTGTCCGGGAAATGTGCAGCAGAGGTCTGTTCAAAGGTCCTCAAGTGTCCTGATGTTCTATCTTACGGCGGCCTGCTCGGGGCGGTGATAGCGGGAGTTATTGATTTTCGCGTTCGTGCGAAAGGCCGGGGACAGAAAGAGCATGCCTCCCGCAGGGAGAGGATGGAGTGGTGGGCCGGGATTGTCGAGCTGCTGGGCGGTGATGAGATAAAGGTGCAGGGAAAGGCGCCGGACGCCACGATCGAGCGGACGGCGTCGTGGGTGAACAGGCAGGTTTCGGGTTCTCTTGCAGCCGTCCGGCAGGCCCTGGGTGCGGAAAGGTTCGATGATTGGCTGGAGACGATACTTTACCTGGGCGAGATGAAGATGTCGCACCGGCATATAGGGGCGGTTAATCATTACAGAGCCCGAGCCGGTTAGCTGCCGGCATTTTGAGAGAACATACGGCCCCTGGTCATGTTTTTCAAGTTGCTTTTTGAGGCATGGCGGTGTTTATTTTTTTGGGGCCATAGTCCTTTTTCACGCATTTTCAAAAAGGGAGTTTTACTTGTATTTGCTTCGCGGCCTTGTATAATAAGGATAAATGCTAAGGAATATGTTATAATGATTAAAGAGCATTCAACATGAATTCTTCTTTTATATCACAGATACGCAGGGCAGCGGAGGAGCGGATATTTTACACTGAACATGCCCTGGATAGGATGAACGAGGAGAAAGACATAATCACTTTTCGGGAGGTCAGGGAAGTAATTTTTGACGGTGCGATGTTGGAAGATTATCCGGAGGACAGGCGCGGACATAGTTGTCTTATGTACGCAAAAACCGTTAAAGGGCGCCCTGTTCACGTTGTCTGTTCACCTAAAAGAGACCATCTGGTCATTATCACGGTTTATGTCCCATCCGCCAACAGGTGGGAAGACGATTTCAGGAAACGCAGATGTTGAAATTACCCGCAGGGAGGTGCTTGATATGAAATGCATTTATTGTGGCGGTAAGGCAGAAAAAACAACGACCACTTATACTATCGACCGGGAAGGCTATCATCTGTTTCTGGAAGATGTGCCGGCTTACGTATGTACACAATGTGGTGAAAAATTCTTCCCGGAAGAGGAAGTCGCAGCCATCCAAAACACGATCCATAGGTTAGAAGAAGATTTAACGGAGGTCAAAGCCCAAGCCTGACATTTAACGAAGCAACTGAAACGAACTCATATATATCGGACCATCATCGCCTGTCTGTTTTTTGTCGGTTGTGATCTCGACATGCCAAATATTGAGGAGGTGGTGACGAAGATTCACATTGAAAAGGGCGGCTCCAGAACGGTTCCAGCTGATGCTGGGGAGCGATCGGGCAATACGTTAAAACGACAATTTAAAGGCCTGATCGAACCGGAAGGTTTTTTCGGCGCTGAGGAACTTTCCTTCTCCCATATTTTGAAATACCGCGAAATACTGAGTCCGGAGCAGATGGCCAGTGACATCGAGTTTCGACCGGCCCCGGGTATGGAAGAATATAGAGAACATATTATTCAGTGGTGATTTTTATGGTGGTCATAGTGCGAAAAGTTCTGTCATGAAATACATTGTTAATCGCCCTTGGCATTACGATAATATCTGCTGCTTTTTTGACCGGAGCCGATCACTCTTTCGTTATCAATCTGATAACGCTGCTGTTGTTTATCCCGCACAGGGGGTTTTCTGCCGTCTTTCTCGAATTATTGGGACAATACGGCACGTCGCCCCGCGCTCCAAGTGAATACTTCACCGTTTACCTGTTCGCATCGTTTCTGTGAGCATGTCCCATTCATAGTTGAAGGTTGAAAAAAAGAAAGAAAATGGCTACTCCCTCTGATTTATTGTAAAATCAGAGTCTTCAAAAAACCCTTTTTAAAGGAGGAGTAGCCATGAAGAAGGAACAGCCAGGCATCGTTGAAAAAGTTGATCGCCGTAAGATAGTTGAGTCTCTCATAAAAGATGGTCAAGTCCTGCTGCCCTTTATCGACTTAATCTGCAATGCCGAGCAAGCTATTGACGAGCTGATCGACGTGACCGGCAGGGCTGTAATCGAAG
>PUNP01000084.1 GCA_003551785.1 Candidatus Brocadiaceae bacterium
GATATCCATTCTCACGTCGAAGAACTGGCGGCCCTGGGTAAAACGGTTGACGCCCAGCGTGAATTGGCAGGGGATGTTTTGCTGCTGGACGCCGGAGACGTTTTTTCAGGAACTCCTTATTTCACTCTTTTCGGCGGCGAACCTATGGCTATGCTGATGAATCAAATGCGTTATGACGCCATGGCGCTGGGTAATCATGAGTTTGACCTCGGCCCGGAACGGCTCGCAGAATTCATTGATATGGTCGACTTTCAAGTACTTTGTGCTAACTTCGATTTTTCTCAGGAAGAAGCATTAAAGGGCAATATCAAGCCCTGGGCTGTCTTCGAAAAAAACAGCATTAAAATTGGTGTCATCGGCCTGAATACCGAGGAAACCCGCTACGTTTCTCGCCCCGGCCCGAATATCAAAATCCATGACGTGTTCAGCCAAGCAGAAAAATATGTCAGTATCCTCAGCGACAAAGGAGTTGACCTGATCATTGCCCTCACACATCTCGGCTGGGATACCGACCTTTTGCTGGGGGAAAGAGTACGCGGTATAGATATCATCATCGGCGCCCATTCTCACACCCGCCCGGACGTTTACCCTTATGTGATCATCCCATCTGACTCCGGCAACGGGCCAAAAGAACAGAAGCGGGTGCTGTTAGCCCATGCAGGTGAATATGCGTGTTGCATCGGACGCCTTGATGTTAAACTCGACGATAATGGCAGGATAACCGCATGGGAAGGCCGACTGATAAAATCTGCAAAAAAGCCGGAAGGAGTTTATGGGGAAATAACTGAGTTTTATTCCGCCGGCATAGCAGAACTGAAACAACGCAAAGTCGGCTACAGCAAAGTCAAGTTGATTGGGGATAGAGACGCCGTTCGTTCGCGAGAAACCAATGCAGGCAATATAGTCGCCGACTCACTGCTGGCAAGGAGCCGGGATGCGGGCGCTCGGATCGCGTTCTATAACAGCGGAGGAATACGTTCCTCAATCGAGGCGGGGGCAGTGGTCTACTCGGATATTATGGAAATGCTCCCCTTTGATAACTACATTGTCGTACTCGAAATTAAAGGACAAGAAATCAATGATATCCTCGAACACAGCGTCTCAGCAGTCGAGGACTCAAGCGGGCGTTTTCTCCAGGTGGGCGGAATCCGTTTTGGATGGGACCCGCTGCGTGCCCCCGGTGAACGTATCGACTGGGTTAAGGTGGACACCGGTGGTGAATATAAAAATTTAAATCCGGAAAAATATTACCTCGTTGTCACCAACAGCTTTCTTGCGGCCGGAGGCGACGGTTATGATATACTCGCCACAGTCCGGCGTATAACTGAAATACGGGTACCGGAATATGATATACTGGCCGATTATATCAGCGCAAAATCGGCCGTTAATCCCAAAATAAAGGGGCGGATCGTCAGAATTGATGGTAATAATTGATTGTTTTGCTTCAGACCGCAGCAGACTCCGGTCAGAAGACACAGGAGAGCCTGTATGATACAAACAACATAAGCTTTCCCGTTGGTGCGTTTGGTATCGATTAAAACCGCTTCTGCTCTGTTGGTCGCACGTCCAGTCCGCCGCGGGGAATCTCTTTCTTTTTCGGTGGCGGATCAGGAACTTCCAATTCAACATCGGCGTTCCTCTGATACAATCTCAAAGGCTCTCCCGGAGGATCAATATTTATGACATCAGCCCCACGCCATAGCACACTGTATTCCCTGCCCTGCACATGCTCTTTCTGCAATGTATTTTTAAGAGTATGCTCCAAAACAATATCAGAGCCCGCCTCAACCCTTTCCATACGCAAGATATCATCCTGTATAGCCAGAGGGCCGGATTGTCCGTTGACCCTGGCCTCAAGCCCCCTTTGCATAAAGGGTAAGATGCGGATAGAGTAATCTCCGCCTTTTTTAGCTGAAATTGTCATACGTCCTTCGTTCGGATAATCCGTATGCACGGAAGCGAAAGGGCTGTCACAATCCAGGGGAAGATTGATTTCAATGGTCCCGTCTTTTTCCATCACGATGTTTTTCCATATCCGGTGCAAGCGCTTCATACCAGCTTGCTACAAGTTCAGCATCATCCACACGACAGTGTTGCGCCCATCCAGGGTTTTCGTTTGCTCCCATGAGACAGTAAGGGAGGTAATATCGAGAATCGTCCACTATCCGGGTTAAAAAGTTATGAGCCAGCTCAGCATCTTTTTTTATAGTAAATTTTCTGTAATTCATTTGGGAAACACCTATAATCAAGTCAAAAAAAATGCCCCAAATAATTTCCTTGCCGTCATTTGCCAAGGGGCTGATTTTTTCATACAATAGTGCCTCAGTGTGGACAGTGGCAGTATAGCTTTAAAATTGGCATTTGAAAATACGAAGTGGTGGATTATCGACAGTCAACAGGTGCAGTCAACTGAATTTTGCGCCACCCAGCACAACCCCACTTAAACTACTGCAAAACAACAGGATGCGCCCGTAGCTCAGGCGGATAGAGCGGCGGTTTCCTAAACCGCAGGTCGCAGGTTCAAGTCCTGCCGGGCGTACCACTCAAAACAAGCCTCAGTGGCCTCGAAA
>PUNP01000884.1 GCA_003551785.1 Candidatus Brocadiaceae bacterium
AAGAAAGCAATAGCAGTTATGCTAGCTCTTTTGCTCTTTATTTCTATTATTGGTATACCGTCTATGGCAGAAGCCTCTCGGTTGCGGCCACGCGCTTCTTTTACCTATGAGCGAGATGATCTTACGGTCTTCTTTGATGCTTCGAGGAGCAGTAGGGCAGCCTACTATGAATGGGACTTTTGCGATGGCACCAGGACGATTACCCGTCATCCAGAAGTCACCCATACCTATAGGGAGCCAGGACGATATCGGGTATCCTTAACGGCATGGGATAGACGCAAAAGAAGAAGCGATAGTGTAACCAAGACTATAAGAGTGAGAGAACCCCGCGTAAGAACAAGAGTTTCGCTTAGCGTAAGAATAGAAGACGGAGAAAACATAGAAAAAGTTATCATTCCAGCTCTTTTTATGTTTTTAATATTAATGGGTGCCAGATGATTGATCCTCCCCCGGTTTGGTGGACACTTGGTTAAGGGGTATAATAAGGACAATATAACTGGAGGTGTCACAATGGGGGAAAAGCGAAGAAGCTACAGCAAAGAATTTAAACGAGAAGCAGTTGAACTGAGCCAACACCCAGACCGCCAGGTAAAGCAGGTGGCTGAAGAGCTGGGTATTAACCGTAACCTGTTAACACGCTGGCGTAGTGAGTTTAGAGAATCTGGTGAACTGGCATTCCCAGGGCAAGGTAAAGAAGCACTTACTCCTGAAGAGAAGGAAATCAGACGTCTCAAAAAGGAGTTACGGATTGCCAGAGAAGAACGTGATATCTTAAAAAAAGCAACAGCCATCTTCTCGAAAAAACAGAGCTGAAGTACAGCTTTATTCGGGAGCACACAGGGAGTTTTTGTGTGGAGAGGATGTGCAAGGTGCTATCTATCTCCCGCTCAGGATATTACAACTGGCTCAACAGTGATATCAGCCAGAGGAGAAAGCGAGATAAAGCACTCAAAAAACAGATCCTTGCGATCTATCATCAAAGCAAACAGACCTATGGCAGTCCTCGCATTCATCGTCAACTGGCCAACAAGGGCATACGCTGCGGCAAAAAGCGTGTGGAGAGACTTATGCGGGAGCTGGATATCCAGGCTGTACAAAAGCGTAAATATCGCTCTACCACCAACTCAAATCACAAGTTGCCTGTAGCAGATAATATCATTGAGCGAAATTTTAATCCAAAGACTCCTAACAAACTCTGGGCTTTAGATATCACGTATATTCATACCCATGAAGGTTGGCTCTATCTGGCTGTTATTATGGATCTTTACTCTCGAAAAATTGTTGGTTGGAGCATGGATGATCATCTCAAGCAAGGGCTGGTGATTAAGGCTCTTAATATGGCTCTCACTAATCGCTCGCCAGAGCAAGAACTTATCTTGCACTCAGATCGCGGAAGCCAGTATGCTGGAGGCAGAAAGCAAAAACTTCTTACTCACAATGGGATCAACTGTTCTATGAGCAGAAAAGGTGACTGCTGGGACAATGCTGTACTGGAAAGCTTTTTCGGTACACTCAAGACCGAACTGGTTTATAGAAACACCTATCAGCTTCGTCTCAAGCTCGACGAAGTATCTTTGAGTATATCGAGATCTTCTACAACCGAATGAGAATCCATTCTGCTCTGAATTATAATAGCCCGGAAGAATACGAATCCAAGAGAAAAAGTGCTTAATCTACTGTCTATTTTACCGGGGGAACCTCAAAAGTTGTATACCGGTAGCTGTTCTGCAAAGACTCAACCCCTCCATGTCAATGCTATCGTACACTTAACGAAGAAATTCTTCAGCATATTGTTAGAGTCCTCCATTTCAAACTATTAAGGGGATAATAATATCCAAAAATTTAGGAGTTGAACATGTAGTCGACAAGGAGGCCAGGGAAGTCTTCCGCTTTAAGCCCAAAGACGACACGATC
The DNA here is from genome assembly GCA_003551785.1 of Candidatus Brocadiaceae bacterium. Next base: position 1,915 of record PUNP01000884.1, read on the forward strand.
ATCGGCAATGCCACCATCTACCTGCCGAAGGATGCCTTGAAAGAGAACGACATCGAGCCAGACAAGGGGTTTGAGCTTATTATCCGTCCGAAGTAAGTTTCGGAGAAAGAAGGAGTTTCTTATGAGTCAAGGGAGGCCCCGTCTATGACCACGCCCGATCGCAAACTCAAGCTGCGGATCGCCCGGCGTAAAAAGAAGGTCCAGCGTAAGATCGAAGAGCAGCAGAAACAGCTGGATACTCTCAAAACCGAAGAGTTTCTGGACCGAAAGGACTACTGGCAGGCCTTGAGCCGGGAGCGAAAGAAGCTACACCGGCTGGAGCGGGAGCTCAATATTCTTGAGTCTGGTCAGCTGCCCGGGTGGAAATAGTAACAAGGGAGCAAAAAGGAATTGTTCTAGCCTTGTAGAAGTGTTTTAACGGAACCCAAAATAAACTGTGCCAGCTGAAAAGAAGCCTTACTATTCTGAAAAAAGAAAAAAGGAAGGAGAGAAACAACCATGCCTGTAGGAATCATTAAGAGGGTTATGCGAGGCCGCAGATTTGGGTTTATAACACCTGAAGAAGGTGTAAAAAAAGATATTTTCTTTCATATGTCGGCCCTGGAGGATGTGCAACTTGAGGACCTTAAGGAGGGGGATGAAGTCCTTTATGAAG
>PUNP01000992.1 GCA_003551785.1 Candidatus Brocadiaceae bacterium
CTTAGCAGGGAGAGACGAAATGACCAAAAGGACAGTGACTAAACGTGATTTAGCGAAGGGAGTTGCAGAGAAGAATGGAATTACTTTAATGGATGCAAAGGGTTTTGTCCAGACCGTCCTGGATCAGATTACGGATGAACTGTCTGCTGGAAACAGAATTGAACTGCGGGGTTTTGGCGTTTTTGAACCGAAAGTACGCACGGGGCGAAAGGCACGGAATCCAAGAACCGGGGATACAGTCTATACTGAAGATAGCGTCACTGTGAAATTTAAAATCGGCAAGAAGATGGATGATAAGGTGCAGGGGTGTCTGGATAAGCTGAAAAGGCGAGATTGAGGTTGCTCCTGCCGTGGATGAAGTGCCACAAACAATGGCCAAATCCGCCTGGACGAATCATGAAGGTTGACATCAGTTTTATGTTTCTCTTTCTTTTAGCCACTCCTTTGCGAGCGGTTCCAAGCTCTTCATCTCTGCAGGTGCCATGTACATTGACGGTAATTTATCTACTTGTCGTGTTATCACCAGTTCCTGTAGCAAATCCTTCAAGATTATGCGGTCAATCATATATCCATATTTGCGCTCAAAATAATCAACCATTTGACGCATAGATGCGTCTGCTTCAATGCGTAGATATTCTGCCACAAGGTTTATCTGAAACTTTTTGTCAAGACGCAAGTTCCAGTCCTTGACATAATCTGATACTCGTATCCCCGATTCATCCCAATCTCTTAATCCTGTTCGATGTTCCGCAACGGCTCTGACATGTTCGTAAACCCCTTTTTCAGTGCTGCGCTCAAATTCGGGATAGTTTGAGATTGTAAGATAATAGGTTAATCCATCCATGACATTTGATATTTGAAATGTCTCTGGATAGGTAGAAATGCGCCATTTGCCCAGCTTGGTACAAGTAGTGAAGATCACAAGGAGTTTAGAGTTAGAAGCCATGATTCCGTTTTTCTGTAATGGTTTACCAATGCTATTCAAAAAAGTGATGTAAATTTCAGCAAGTCAACACGTGATGCATTATAGGTATATGGTTGATATAATTCAAGAATAACACATCTGGTTCAACAATAATCGGCATCAATCCATCACATTTCCTGCCCCAACCACCGCCTTATCCGCTCGAAATCCGCACATATCAGACGCCCTATACCACCAACCACTATTTGAAATCGCAATGTCGGTCATTCTGTGCGGTCATTTTCTGCTAAATTCCGTTTTTAAGGCGCATTCTGGCCATTCCCCGTGTATTTCCTTCACATAAAAAGCCCTTAAAACGCCAGCCTATTCGCCCGTATCATCCGCATCAATCCCATTGTCGTCCAATGCCGCAACAGCAGCACGATAATCAGAGTCAGCGAGATGCGCATATAGTTCCGAAGTCTTAGTCGTGCTGTGCCCAAGATGCCTTGCTACAGCCTGCAAATCACGGGTGTGTTCATATAATCTTGTACCGCAGCTATGTCGCAGATTATGGACTCCACGAGCAGTGATGTTTGCCCTTTTGCATATATCACTAAACAACCACTGTATCCCCCGAAAAGTAATAGGTTTCCCCCATTTAGACCGAATCACAGAATCACCGTTTTTCCCATCAGATATATTTTTCAGTTTCAGTATCGTTTTTGTCAATCTATCCGTCATTGCCGGTTTACGACGTCTTCCACCTTTACCAATTATCTCAAGTTGTTGCCGTTCAAGATCAACATCGCACCATTTCAATGCAGTCATTTCGGCAAGTCTGAGTCCGGCATCACATGCCAGCAGGACTATGGCCTGCTCTCTAACGTCACCGACATGGAGCAATTTCTTCAGTTCTTCTTTGGTATAGGGGTCAGCCTTTTCTTTCGGGTCGATGCGATCTCGTGAACTTAATCCGGCAAAGGGATTGTTACTAATATTTAACCCTGCCCAATCCAAAGAATCTAAAAAACGCCTTGCACCAGTGAGATAAATGTTTGCAGTTTTACCAGCATATTGACTTTCGAGCCACGCACGATAGTTCTTAGCAGAACTTTCATCAATGTTATGTGGTTTTAGTGCCCTTGAACCTGCCCAATCAAGAAGGCGGTGCATCCCACGGCGATAAGTTTTCTGAGTATGTTCAGAAAGATTCATACCAGCACGACCCTGAGTTCGCAGAAAGGCTCCGAAAAGATCTTCAAGTGTTTTACGGTCGTCATCACGCACAGCAACACCGGCTCGGCGACGGCGCTCGCCCCGGTCGGATTCGGACCATGACATCGCCTTATCAAGTGCTGATTTTATTCGTTTTTGAATTGCCATTTTCCACCCCTATAATGAAGGTCAAAATCAACTGTGCATAGTATATCCTATATTCACTACGGTGTCAAATTTGGACAAATATTGGATAGAAAAAGTAGGGGAAAACGGGGGTTTTTACTGCAAAAGAAACGAGGATTTTGGTTGTCGTTGAACGGGAGAAATAATTGTCGTTTTATTAAGAGTTGATTTCCACATGATTATCAAATGATAAATTCCTGGTGAGTTAGCAAGGCCGCCATGTCATAGAATTGTCAGAGATACCACTTTGATCAAAGCTA
>PUNP01000267.1 GCA_003551785.1 Candidatus Brocadiaceae bacterium
CAGGCGGCGGAGCTGTTCGACCGAGGTGATACGGCTTTCGATTTTCAGCGAGTAGCGGTACCAGCCGTCGCGCAGCTCCCCGGATGGAGAAAACTCGTTGGCCTCGCGGACCCGTGCCTGGATTTCGGCGGTGGAGAGGTCGTAGCGATCCGCCAGGTGGGGCTGATACCGGATGTGCACCTCGGGGGTGACGGCACCGACGACGACAGCCTGGGCGATGCCGTGCTCCTGCTCGAGCCGGCGCGTGAGCACGCGATCGGCCCACTGTTTAAGCTCCAGCCGCTCATCGTAGCCGGGGTCGGGGTTATCGCGCAGCTGAATCCCGAGGATGGCCACCGGTTCATCACCGGGATCGGAGTAGACCAGCTGCGGGCGTTCGGCCTGCTGCGGGAGGCTGAACCGGACCTGATCGAGCCGTTCGCGGGCATTGAGAAACGCCAGATCCATATTGTGTCCCCACTCAAACTCAAGGGAGACAAAGCCGATTCCCTGCCGGGCGAAGCTTTGGGACCGCCGGAGTCCGGGCAACGTACCCAGCGCCGCTTCCAGCTGCTCATTGATACGCGTCTCCACCTCACTTGCCGAAGCCCCCGGCCACTCGGTGCGGACCATGAGCGAAGGTACGTCCACATCCGGAAGTAAATCCACTGAAAGCTCCTGCAAGGCGATATATCCGAAGATAAACGTCGCCAGGACGAGCATAATGGCGGTTATAGGGCGTTTAAGGAGCAATTTTTCGCTATGATATCACAGTTGGCAAAGATTATCCCGGATGGACATATGTCAAATTTGATTCCTGTAGTATAGATAGAAAATCGGGCTTTACTTGCTGTACCAGATTACAAAATATAATCATGAAACTCACAGGGTTTTGGGAAACTACCGGGTTTTGTCCATAATTCTGATACTTCCCCACCATGCTGTGTCTGAAGTAGAAAAAAGTCTTTTCAATTTCAAATAGGTGACTTCTGGAAGAGCCTTGATTCAGCTCAGTTCTCAGTTCTCAAAATTTCGTCTTTCATCATTATAACCTGCTTCCGATCTTTTTTCGATTTACCGACCAGGCTATAATTCTTGCCCGACCGATTAAATATTCTTCCGGAATCGAACCCCATGTCCGGCTATCAGCGCTTAAACCAGGATTATCACCGCTCATAAAATAAAAATTTTGTCTGAAGGTATATGATTTTATTTCTTTGCTGAATGACTCTTCGTTAACTCTTGCACCATCTCTTTTGATCATAGGCAGCCATTTATCGATATTTGAAGAATCGATTTTAACCGTCATGTTTTTTTGGGGGACGATTATTTTCTTCTTCTGTTCGTCGGTGACTGGCAGGTTTATTTTATGTTTTGTGTAAATCCGGTTCTGAAACAACCATAAGGTGTCGCCGGGCAAACCAATACAGCGTTTAACGAGAGTCATTTTAAAAGATGGGTGGTGAGCCGGGCTTAAAGGGGATTTAAATACTACAACATCATCTCGTTTGACTGAAAAAGGCCCTTTAATCGAATAATAAGGAAAAGGAATATTGGTCAGCGGATAAAATTCCGGTGTGCGGATTCGGTAAGACATTTTGGAGACAACTAAAAAATCCCCGGCTTTTATTGTTGGGTGCATGGAAACTGTCGGCACGGTATACACAGAGAAAACAACACTTTTTAAAACCCAAGCTAAAAGGTAAATCGTTAAAATATAACAAAACCAGTAAAGCGTTTTTATTCCGTAATGCCAAGTTAGGTCAAGGTAGTTGGGAAAATGCTTCAAGTAGTTCGGGATAAGGATTGATATTTTTCGTTCGCAGCGGAAATAGCCTGGATATTACCATGATTTCAAAATGAAGATGCGGAGGTGTTGAAACGGCATTACCGGTATTGCCAACAAAGCCGATAGTTTGGCCTTGTGAAACAGGCTGGCCTCTTTCAAAATCAAGATAGGATTGAAGATGGGCATAGTAATAAATCCGCCGATCATCTCCCAGTATCCTGACTATATTTCCACCCAGAGTGTTGCGTCCGGAAATCAAAATTACACCATCGATAGCACTAACAACAGTTGTGCCTCTCGATGCGAAAAGATCAATACCTTGATGGGTTCTGTCTCCCTGTCTTGGCGCTCCCCAGGTATTTTCAATATTTTCTTTCACCAGATCAGAAACCGGGATGATAATATCTGATGCATAATTATTTGCCGAAAGATTTCTGTATATAATAATCCACTCCGCAGGAATGAAAACATAAGAGATCAGCAAAAAAACTGATAAGTATAACACTGTATTTTTACCATATTTTTTTATCATCTCATTGGCTTGCCTCTGGCTGTGAATTATTAATAAAATCAGACATTTCTTCCTTGATTTCCCTTGCCGCTGTCGTCGGTACTTTTTCTTCCATCCGGATGATTTGTGAAGCAAGTTGTACGGCATTTTCCTGTTCACCGGCTTTTTCCGGGTCAATTGCAATTGTTGGGGAGAAAGTTGAATCAAGCATATAGTTTGGAAAGGCGGAACAGAAAGAATTCGGTATCTGTCACACCACGTTGAATGGCACGAAACAGTTTCACTTTGG
>PUNP01000690.1 GCA_003551785.1 Candidatus Brocadiaceae bacterium
CAACCGTACGCATGTCCACCGCCCGCACATGTGTTTGGTGTTTGCCGGCTTTCGTTCCTTCGGCGGACACCCTGACCGAACCAGATTCGAGTATGGCTATATCCGAAGTGGTTCCGCCGACGTCGATGACCGTAGCATCTTCTATTCCTGTCAGATGTCTCGCACCAGCAACACTCGCCGCAGGCCCGGAAAGTATCGTTTCAACCGGAAAGCGCACCGCTACCTCCTCGGCAACCAGAGTACCGTCACCCTTAACCACCATTAACGGCGCATTAATTTGCCGGGTCTTCATCACATCCTTAGCTGATATGAGAAATGAACGCAATAATGGAATAATTTTGGCGTTCAACACCGCGGTGAGAGCCCTGGTTTTAAAATTCAGCATTCCAGAAAGCTCATGCCCACAACTCACATCACAGCCGGTTTGGGCCTCAATAGTTTTTTTTACGTATATTTCATGTTCGGGGTTGGCCGTGCCGCCGTAACCCGACACTGCGAAGGCCTGCACGTCATACTCTTGAATCATACGCTTAGTAACTGCGGTTATTTGCTTATCATCCGGTTCTTCTACAACTTCGCCGTCAATACCCATACGTCCTTTAATCATGGCTGAGGGGCGATGGGCGAATTCGCTCAACTCATAGCCTCCCGGCGGCGGCATCAGCAGCAACCCCACCTTCTGCCCCTGCTCTTCCACAATAGCGTTGGTTGCCAGGGTAGTAGAGATGGCTGTTAACCTTACATCTTTGAGCAACGTATTCGGGATGCCGTCAAGCGCTTCGCTGATCCCGACGGCAAAATCCCACTTGCTTGTCAAAGCTTTGGCCGAAGCTTTCACGGATTCGCTTTCAAAATCATAGATAACGGCATCCGTATATGTTCCGCCCGCATCGATTCCCAAACCCACGCCCCGGGTAATAGTGTTGAAATCCGCCTTTACCTCCTGATGCTCTGTAAATAACTGCTTTTTAGTGCTTTGGGGCTTTCTCTCTGCATCAAGCACAACAGGTGCGGTAGCGATGTTGCCGTTGACAGGATCATAGACGGTCATGAATCCAGGCGGGATACACACTATTTCATCACATTGATCGACTCCCTTCAGCAGCTTTTCCAGAAGAATCGGGGTCCCATCAAGTTTTTCGTATTTCCAGCCGAATTCATGGGCCATATTTTTAGCGTGTTCTTCATATTTACGTGCATACTCGGTTCCTGTATCGATAAATGCCGCCCGCTGATAATTTTTGGTCCAGCTCCCGTAAAAATCAGCTATCGTGCGTGCGTTCTCTTCGCCATATTTGTCAATAAGATCCTGCAAATGGCGGTAATCTGGCGCAGGATTTTCATCTTTATTTTTTCCGTTTACCGCTTGAGATTTCGGCTCCACTTTTTCTCTGAACCATCCGTCAGATATATAATAAGTGCCAGGAAAGCGTTCGAACTGGCGTTTATACTCTTTATCTGAACCGAGGAAAAGCGCAATACAATCCTGCACCCTGGGGATGAAAAGCGGAATTGAGCGGGCATAAATCCCCAAAGAGCCACGTCCACAAAGCCCATAACCGAGAATTATGCGGTCATAATCACCATACGATGCCGTATCAATAGCTTCCTGTATCTTGAGCCTGAGTTCATTCGGGCGTTCATGCAATCCTCCAGGCAGGTAATTGAAGCTGAGTTCAATATTTACTATTTCAGCTAAAGCTTTAATATCGGGCGCTAAAACGCCGCAAGCGATAACATGAACTTTTTGTTTTGTTTCTTTCATATATTTCCTAAAAATGCTAACCCGCTTTTCTCACAAGCCTACAGTGGTGCAGATGAGCAGAAGGCAAACGCCGCTCCGCTTTTAAGGTAAAAAAGCTTGGCGAAAATTTTTACGCTATACACCTGAAATTCATTTTAGATACCAAGAACTGTCGTTACTTGGGCGGCCGTTATGGATTATAATTTTGGCCACCTAGCCTTACGGGGTGTGAGAAATGCGGGCTAAAGGGTTATATGGATTTAAGAAAATCGCGTTTGCTATCCCAATGAAAGACCTTTTGCAGCTCGCCGCCGGTTTCATACCATATCGATGTAACTCTTCTCTGAGCGGAACCGTGAAGTACCTTAATAAACAACATCAGTTCAGCTGGATTTTTCTGGTTTAAGGAGGCCCCGGCCTTTGTAAAAATTTCGTTAACTTGCCGGGGATTATCGGCATGCAGTGTCGTAACAATCCTGCCGCCACGTTTTTTAAAGTTCAGAAATGCCTGGGCGGATTTATCCCAGATATAAGCAAACCATGGCCCGCTGCCAACTTCGTGGGCTAACAGACAAACCGGACACTTATCAAGTAAATTTTGCGCTTCGGCGCGGGCCGTTTCATCTTTATAGGTGATAATAAGTTCCTCCGGCGGCAGCATATCAAGCAAAGCGGCCATAAGCGTAGTCTTACCCGCTCCACCCGGCACGGCGCCAGTGAAGAAACTGGCTCCGTTTGCAATCGTTCGACGACAGAACTCAACCGCCTCTTTTGTCAGGGTCCCAGCTTCTATCAGGTAATCGACGTCTAAATGCGACCCAC
>PUNP01000525.1 GCA_003551785.1 Candidatus Brocadiaceae bacterium
CGCGAATTGTTCAGCGTTTCCCTAGCCCGGGCAGACGAGTATACCTGTTCGGGCTTTGGCCCGAGAAGGCGCCAACGCGCTCCCGTCAACCACGGGCATGTTACCCTTTGCGGCTATCCGTACCACCGGAACGAACGCGAGCTAACGGACCGAGACATGATGAGCAGGACACCGCGCGCTGTCGCGCTGATTTCCGGAGGCCTGGATTCCATGCTTGCTGCCCGCGTGGTCAAGGAGCAGGGCGTCCACGTGGAGGGCCTCAATTTCTACACCGGCTTTTGCGTCGAGGGCCACACTCACGCCGTGCGCGCCCAGGACAAGGCGCGGCCGAAACGCAACAACGCCCTGTGGGTTGCCGAGCAGTTGGACATGAAGCTCCACATCATCGATGTCGTGGAGGATTACAAGGACGTGGTGATCAATCCGCGCCACGGTTATGGCCAGTTCATGAACCCGTGTCTCGATTGCAAGGGTTTCATGGTGGGCAAGGCCCGGCAGTGGATGGAGGCCAACGGCTTTGATTTCATCATTACCGGTGAAGTCATCGGCCAGCGTCCCAAGTCCCAACTCAAGCGCACCATGCCGGTGATTGCCACCGAATCCGGTGCCCATGACAGGTTGTTGCGGCCCTTATGCGCAAAATTGCTGGAGGCAACGCTGCCCGAGCGCGAGGGATGGGTGGATCGCGAACAGCTGTTCGACTGGAGTGGACGCTCCCGCAAGCCGCAGATGGAAATGGCCCAGTCCTTCGGCTACGAGGACTACGCGCAGCCCGCTGGCGGATGCTGTTTCCTCACTGATTCCAGTTACTCGCGCAAGCTCCAGGATCTCTGGCAGGCCCGCGGTGAGCGCCGCTACGAGCTCGATGACATCATGCTGCTGAAAATGGGGCGCCATCTGCGCCCCCGGCCTCATTTCAAGCTCATCATTTCTCGCGAGGACGGCGAGAACCGGTTTATGCACGGCTACCGCAAGCGCTTCACCCATCTGGTGCCCACCAGCCACGGTGGTCCGCTGGCGCTGCTGGACGGCGATGCCTGCGAGGCGGACCTGGACCTTGCCGCCCGTCTGGTCGCGCGTTTCAGTCAGGGCCGCGACGCCGACCTGGTTCGAGTCGCGGTCACCGAGCGGGACGGGGCCGAGCGCGAGCTCGCCGTGACTCCCATGGCCGCCGACGATGTGCCCCGGGAGTGGTATGTTGCCTGAGACCATTGTGATCGACGCCCGCGGACTGCTCTGCCCACTGCCAGTTATTCGCGCCCAGGACGCCATTGCCGGGCTGCAGCCAGGAACCCGGGTTCAGGTGTTGGCCACCGATCCGGGTGTCCACGCCGACCTTCCAGCCTGGTGCCGTGTGCATGGCCATGCCCTCGAGGCCATCGAAGAGAGTGACGACGTTGATGCCGGCATCAACGTGTGGATTCGTGTACAGGGCAGCGAGGCACGCCGGTGATCCGTTTCGTTCCGCCGCGCCTGCACTTATTTAGTGCAATTCGCCCTATGCATGCTTTAACGTGGTGCAATCTTGCGATTCACAGCGCGTCCTTGCACCAGAAACGCCCGTAACTCGCTGTATTGTGGTGCTGGCACAATACATGCTTCACAGAGCCGCGAGTCGAATTCTCAACTGACGCATCATGCAGTCTGATCTGGAGGTAGGCATGTCAAGCACCGCAGCTGACGTTCTCAAAATGATTCAGGACGAGGACATCAAATTCGTCGACCTGCGCTTCACCGATACCAAGGGTAAGGAGCAGCACGTCACCATCCCCGCCACCGAGGTGGAGGACGACTTTTTCGAAGACGGCAAGATGTTCGATGGCTCCAGCATCCAGGGCTGGAAGGGCATCAACGAGTCGGACATGATTCTCATGCCCGATCCGTCCACGGCCACCATGGACCCGTTCTTCGATGAGCCGACCCTGAACATCACCTGCGACATCATCGAACCCAACACCATGCAGGGCTATGAGCGCGATCCGCGCTCGGTGGCCAAGCGCGCTGAGGCCTACCTGCAGTCCACCGGGCTGGGTGACACCGCCTTCTTCGGCCCGGAACCGGAGTTCTTCGTCTTCGATGACGTCCGCTGGGGCGCCACCATGAGCGGCAACTTCTACCGCATCGATTCCGAAGAGGCCGGCTGGAACTCCGAGCGCGTCTACGACGACGGCAACATGGGTCACCGCCCGAAGGTCAAGGGCGGTTACTTCCCGGTGCCGCCGGTGGACAGCCTGCACGACATCCGGACTTCGATGGTCCTGGCCATGGAAGAACTCGGCCTCAAGGTGGAGGTGCATCACCACGAGGTGGCCACCGCCGGGCAGTGCGAGATCGGCGTTGCCTTCAACACCCTGGTGAAGAAGGCCGACGAAGTGCAGAAGCTCAAGTACGCCGTGCACAACGTCGCCTCTGCCTACGGCAAGACCGCCACCTTCATGCCCAAACCCCTGGTGGGTGATAACGGCAGCGGCATGCACGTGCACATGTCCTTTTCGAAGGACGGCAAGAACCAGTTCCAGGGCGATCAGTATGGCGGCCTGAGCGAGACCGCGCTGTACTACATC
>PUNP01000839.1 GCA_003551785.1 Candidatus Brocadiaceae bacterium
GGTTCGAAGTCGGAAGATTCAACCACAGAAGAATCGCGCGATAGTCCGGGTTGGCCGCCAGATTGTTCATCTCCCCCGGGTCATTGAGCATTTGGTATATTTAAAGTCATGCTAACCTGCACTTTTTCCTCGAATAGAAGTGCCGCAGCTCAATCATTACCGGCGCATCCGGGAACAAAGTTCGTCTGCACAACCGGTTGACGTTCTTGTTCATTCGCTGTCGCTTCATCTCGTATCAAGGGTATCCCGGCATACAATGACCGATGGATTTTGAGTCCTTGTAAAGCCGCGTATTTCAGACGCGACATTGGTCCCTGCGCGGCATTGAGAGCTGTAAACGCCTTTTCCACAACATCGGAAAAAGCTCCGCCAGTATCAGGCATATATAAGAGTTTTTCGACCATTTGGTGGCTGCATAACGGCTCGGTGCTCAACAAGCTCTGTTCGATATATTTTCCGGCTTTCTCATCCTCACAGGCATCGTACAGCGCTGCGGCAATCTCGATCCGCACGACTTCAGCCTCATCATCCAGGGCGTCTCTCAATTTATTAAGAACATCGTCAGCGGTTCCATTGGCAATTTGTTCTTTTACATAGCCTCTTTCAGCGAATATTCCAACCGCCGCCCAGTAGCGCACACAGTCTTTCGCGTGGTTCAAAAGCTCGAGTTGACGTGGTAATACATCTGCGCCGCCTCCCACGAGGTCTGCGGCCCCCAGCATTTCTTCCAAAGGATTATACACTCTGTCGTGTCTCTTTTCATAGGGGGTGCTGTCCTCCGCCCTGTCCACCATGATTGTTTCCGGTATAAACATGACATCATTCATTTCATACATGTGCCGGAACGCTGCTTCCCGCAATCGGGACAGGTCGTCGCGATAGGCGGGATCATCGGCGAGGTTGTTTGTTTCCCAGATATCTTCCTGGATATTATATAGGTATTCCGTCGGGCGTTCGGGGCGCAGCAATTCCGCCTGCACATCGTTCAGTTTGCCGTCCCGGTAATCTCGACGGATGGTCCGCTGGATACCGCCGTAATCGCTATACACCTGGTACTTGACAACCGGGAGGTGGGGAAAGAAGTTTCGAGTATAAACAAACCTGCCATCCATGACGGAGCGGCATAGATCCGGCGTGTCGTCGAGCCGGTTGCGTGCCGCATATATATAATCGGGAGGTGTCTTGCGCTGGTCACCAAGAAATGCCCGCCCCGTCATGTATTCGGGGATTTCACAACCCGTGAGACTGAGCACCGTGGGCGCCAGGTCTTCGAATGACACCAGCTCATCTGTAACCGTCTGTACGCCCCAGGGTGACAGATGAGCGTATTTGTCGGGAAAATAGAGAACAAAAGAGGCGCGATAGCCAAAGCCGATACCATTGCATTTACCCCGCGGAATCCCCTCGCCATGGTCCGCGAAGCAGAGAATTATTGTATCTTCCAGCAATCCGTCCTCCATCAGTTCCCGCAGTCGTTCTCCTATTCTACGGTCGGCGAGTTTAAGCGAATTATAGACACGTGAAAGGTGTTTTTTCATCTCCGGATTATCACGATAGATGGGCGGTACATCGACTTGTTCGGGAGGGATTCTTTCCTCTTCCGGCAGCGCATTAAGAACATTTTCTTCGTACCAATGCCACTGCTCCGTCATTGTCCGCGACTGATGGGAATGCATGTAATTAAAGACGCTGAAAAACGGCTGTCCGGGTTGGCGATCCCGCCAGTGAGCAGTGGTGCTGCTTTCGTCCCAGGCATCGGCGATATAATCGTCTTCGTTAATAATGTTATAGTCTGTTTTAACATTATTAGTCGTGTAATAACCGGCCGCCTGCAGATACTTGGGGAACCCCGGTATTTGATGGCGGGGGAGTGGATATTTCGAACGATGATGTCCTAAGCCGGTAGCTTCATTGCAGACACCTGTGATGATAGCGGTGCGGCTGGCCGAGCAGACCGGCGCGGAGGCATAGGCTTGATTAAAACGCACTCCTTCATCAGCAAGACGGTCTATGTGCGGAGTGGTGGCAACAGGAGTTTGTCCGTAACAACTGACAAATTGGGGTGACGTATCCTCGTATGTCAACCATAAAATGTTCGGTTTCATCTTATAAATCTCCGTTTGTTCGTATGGCGCAAGAGACAGCATTCAAGGAATATTGTGATGCACCACATAAAGTTTCGATGATTAACTGCGTTATGCCGTTCCAGATTACAACTCTTTCTTTTTAACGACGATATTTTTGCTCACGTTCCTTTCCCGGCTGAATTCAACATGGTTTTCTTTGATGCCACATGTGACATCGGCATCATCCACTTTTACGGCGACAGGCGGAACGGCGAAATCACACGCTGTCAACCGCAGTGTACCCGATAAAACGCGTAATTCAACGGTATTATATTTGTATTCTATTTCTCCCCAGGCACCGTCCAAGGCCCAGAAACAGCGAAATTCATCATGGTTTTGGGACAGAACCGGTTCGAAGCCGATAAAGCCTCTTACCTGATCAAACTTAAATCCGCTGAAAGCGTTGAGCAACGCATAACTGGCCATTGACCGGGCATA
>PUNP01000521.1 GCA_003551785.1 Candidatus Brocadiaceae bacterium
CTTCCAGCTCGGAGAGAAGCAACCTGCCAGAGATAAACGGTCGAGTTAAGCGATAGACGATCGCTTGGGAGCGGGAAACATTTCCTGCTCCCAGCCTCTTAAAAAACCATTTATCGACACCGGCGATGTCTTTCCCTTTCAGTCGGTTGTATTTTTCGACAAAATGCTGGACCAGCAGCGGCACGTCGCTCTTTCTGTGGCGCAGGGGCGGAAGCTCCAGCCTGAACACATTTATCCGGTAATAAAGGTCCTGACGGAATAGGCCTTTATTGACGAGCCGTTCCAGGTTTTTGTTGGTTGCGGCAATGATGCGCAGGTTGGCCCTGAGGGTAGTGGTGCCGCCTACGGGTTCGTAGGTGCCGTCCTGAAGCACCTGGAGCAGTTTTACCTGGAGATTTTCGGGCATTTCGCCGATCTCATCAAGAAACACCGATCCACCCTCGGCGCGCTGGAAACGGCCCGGTTTGTTGTGCCTGGCATCGGTGAAAGCTCCGGCTTTGTGTCCGAAGAGTTCGGATTCGAGGAGGGTCGGGGGAATAGCGCCACAATTTATCTTGTGGAACGGATTCTCCCGGCGCCGGCTGCGGTTATGGATGGCTCTTGCGGCCATTTCCTTGCCCGTTCCGCTCTCCCCTTCGATTAGCACGGCCGAAGCCCTGTATCTCTACCACCCGGCCTTGCTCATCCAGAAGGCCACAGACCTCCCACTCGAACCAGCGCAGGCCACCGGTGGTCTTCACACGATTCTCGAAGCGCATCCGATAGGGTGGGTTCATGAGCATTTTCAGGCGATCGAAGGTATGCTTGATATCGTCTTTATGAAGGAACCGGGGAAATTCCATCCCGAGCAGCTCTTCCCGAGCCTTTCCCAAAACCCTGCACGCGGCCTCATTAGCATAAATAAATCTTTTTTGCCTGTCCACTCGGACAAAAGGATCCGTTACTAACTCGCATCTGCAAAAATCCATTTGTTTCCCCGATCTGAGATGACTGTTGGTATAGAAAGCCCATACATTCTTACTACACAAGAATTCGTTCAAAACAGCAAACGGATATGGTCATATGCATAAGGCAAAAAGGGCCCAAAGAAGGCGTTTTTCATTAGCGTATTCCTGGCTTGGGCAAACCCCTTGACACAACAAGCGTTTAACCCGGGCTTTTGCTGAAAAAGATGTTGTATTTTTGAAATCATTGACTGGGAAAGAATGCAGCACATCATTTCGAGAAAACTTGTTTACAAATTGGCTTAAATTAAAGTAAACAGCAAACCATATGCCAGGATTAAGGATAAAAAGACGTTCTGCCCCACTTAACACTATGTAAGGAATGGTGGCTGATGTATCAAAGTATGACATTTGGGGTTTGCTGTGGCATTTTTACAAACAGGTATTATAAAGAGTGCAAAATGCATAAATGGATTCATTATTGTGCGCATATACCCAGAAGACCCTTTATTCACTGTTATTATTATACTCTATTTTTATTTTCCCAAAATATGTACATTACAACAAATGTACCGCCAATCCACAAATAAAAGCATTAAAAAATCTTCATTTAGCAGATTAGTCCCTTTACGGTCTCGTCTTCATTATTGCCCCAAGAGGCTCTCTAAAGCCTGTATATAGGTTTTTACAACGGTAGGGCATTCTTATTTTTGAGAAAAAATTTGATTTCATCTCCTGTCTTGTTTCATAATCAATTTTAATGAAAAACGTAAAAAAATAACAAAATCGGACTGCGAGTGGGAACTCGGCTGAGTGCCGGCCACCGCCATGGTAAGAACAGCTGAGGATAGATAACGAAAATCTGCGCAGGGTCAATGAAAAACTGACCGAGATATTTGAATTCGCCCGCAGAGAACTCGCGAAAAAAGACAGAAAAATTGGAAAACGCGAAAAAGAGTGAAAATTGTATCCCATGTCATAATGACGTATAATGAGTATCTCGATTCATTTTTAAAGATTATAGTACAAAAAGCAAGGCTATTGTAACCCAAACCTAATGCTTAGTTGCATAACTTACGAATAATCTTTGGTTATTTCTTTTTATTTACCGCAGAAATCGCAGAGGACGCAGAGGACGGCTTTTTTTTGGCTTACGCCTTCTTTAAAAAAATTTTCGTCTTTCTCTGCGTCCTCAGCGTGCTCCGCGGTTATTTCGTTGTCTTTATAGCTTAAAACCTAAAACTAAAACGGTATTAGGACTTACGCAACTAAGCACTAACCACCGTTTCACCGGCTATGTGAAGCACATTGTGGATTGTGCGGCAGGCCCCTCAAATTTTATTTACATCATGACCAATATCAACTTATTTAATTACGATTTGCCAGAAAGTTTAATTGCTGCCACACCGACTGAAAGACGTGAAGGCTCACGCCTGATGTGTATTGATAAAGATACCGGAACCTTCACCCACGAGGAGTGTTTCGGGGATATTATTAATTATTTTAATAGCGGTGATCTGCTCATTCTCAATAACGCCAGGGTATTCCCTGCTCGCCTTAAAGCGCGCAGAAAAACCGGGGGAAAGGCGGAGATTTTGCTGCTCAGGCAGCATAATCCCGGCAAAACCGCGGAGAATGAAAATCCGAACCGTTGGCTGGCAATGATTAAAGCATCCGGGACACTTAAAAAACGCGAAAAGCTTAAAGTATGCAGCATCGATGAGTACATCAGCATCACCGGAGTTCATGGAAACGGTTACTTTACTGTTGACTTTACTGATACAAAAGCAGTTAAGCAGGCAATCAGCACAGGGAAAATGCCGCTGCCCCCCTATATCCAAAAAGCGAGACGTAATCGCGGGCTGCCGGAATACATACCCGATATCGACAGCCGACGATACCAAACGGTATATGCAGCTAAGCCGGGAGCGGTGGCCGCACCAACGGCCGGTTTGCATTTTTCGGAAAACCTGTTGGATAAACTTAGAATTAAGGGGATTAAAATACTCTACCTCACGTTATTAGTGGGCCCCGGGACGTTCATGCCCGTACGTACCGACAATATTGAAGACCATATCGTAGAACCGGAATTTTACGAAATATCCGAGCAAACCGCCCGGGAAGTCTACAACGCTTTGAACTCCAAAAATCGCGTTATCGCAACAGGTACAACCTGCGTCAGGGTCCTGGAGCATATTGGACAGACCGAGAACTGGGAAGCACATACGGGGTGGTCTGATATGTATATATACCCTCCTTTCAGATTCAAAGTGATCGATGCTCTTATTACCAACTTCCACTTACCGAAAAGCTCTCTATTGATGTTAGTCAGCGCTTTCGCCGGCCGTGAGAATATTTTGAACGCCTACGAGGAAGCTATAAAGGAAAAATATCGCTTCTACAGTTACGGTGATGCGACTTTTCTGTATTGAGAAAGGGATGCAAAGGCTTATCGAATACCTTTGCATCCCGGGATACAAACCGGGGATTAACAGTTAATCAATTTTTTGAAAATATTTTTTCGGCGCCCCGCAAACAGGACATTTTTCAGGTGCATCTCCCTCGACAGTATTTCCGCAAAACTGGCACACATAAATGGGCACTTCGGGAAGTTTATCTCCGCTTTTAACAGCTTCAATCGCTTTGTTGTAAAGGTTGTAATGAATCTCTTCCACCTTGTTGGCATAGTCGAAAGAGCGTTCTACATCACTCTCACCCTCCGCCTGAGCATCTTTAATAAAACCGGGATACATATCTTTAAATTCAGCAGCTTCACCGTTGGCGGCCGATTCCAAATTATCGGCCGTATCACCGATCTCATCTGTAGTTTTGAGATGATTTTGCGCGTGGATGTGCTCGGCACGTGCAGCAGCTCTAAACAACTTAGCGACCTGTGAATGACCTTCCTTGTCGGCGACTTTTGCAAAAGCTAAATATTTCTGACTGGCCTGACTTTCACCTGCAAACGCTTCCATGACATTATCCTGCGACTTACTCATAACTAAACCTCCTGATTAAATCGAATTAAATAAAATCAGCTGTTACCATCACTACATTCGGGGCAACAACCGTAAAATAAGATGGCCACATCCTCTACTTCATAATCAGAGCTTTTTGACACATCATTAACCACAGCCCCCGCATTATTCCAAACAATATCGTCAATTCTACCACACTCAGTGCATCGTATATGATAATGCGGAGTCGGATTGCCGTCAAACCTCTTATTCTTCTCACCGCCCATAATCTCCATAACCACACCTGCTTCCGACATCAGTTGGAGATTACGGTAGACGGTTCCTAAACTGACCTTAGGTAGTTCTTCCCTCACTTTATCATACACCTGATCAACAGTTGGATGTGTAGGCATATTTCTGAGAGTATCAAGAATAACTTTCCTTTGTTTGGTTTGACGCATAAAAGCACCTAATATAGTAATAATTACCATTGCCAATTTTAACAGAATTTAGAAAGCAAATCAAGTTCATGATGTGAACAAGTTGAAAATCGTCATCGTATATTTTATAATAAACTATCATGTTTTCCAACTAAACCACTTCACCTACCAAGGAGGCAGTCATGGAATCATGTCAAAAATTTTTAATACTTAAACTCATTTTTGTCTTATTTCTTAGTGTATCCCATATTTCCTGCTCGTCGGATGAGGCACCGTTTACCGACCAGGATCAAGAATCTCAAGGCAGGTTGTCGATTTACACAAACATCCCCCCCCAGGCATACATAGTTAAGAGAATCGCCGGTGAAAAGGCAGATGTCAAGACTTTGGTTTCGCCCGGCGACGACCCACATACATTCTCTCCTTCTCCGCGCCAGATCATGGATTTGGGAAAGGCTGACATATATTTCCACGGGATAATGCCTTTCGGACGCCGGTTGGCTGAAACGATCGCTGATTCGAGTCCGGGACTTCGCATTGTTGATATCACTGAAGGGATCAGATTCCGTGAAATTGAAGAACACTCTCCTCATCATGAACACCATGGTGAGCATAGTTCTGATAATAACGGCCATGGTCATGCACATGACTACACGGAGAACGACTCAGATCATAAAAAAAACCACCATCATGATTGCGGCGAGGGCAAGGATCCACATGTATGGCTTTCCCCCCCCGAAATAAAAATTCAGGCTCGTATTATTGCTGATACTTTAATTGACATCGACCCTCAAAACAACGATTACTATAATAACAATTTGAAGCAGTTTTCTGACGAACTTGATGAAACCCACGCAACTCTGACTGAAATACTGGGTCCCTACAAGGGGCGCACATTTTACGTATATCACCCGGCATTCGGATACTTGGCACGCACTTATGGTTTGAAACAGGAAGCTGTGGAAACCGGTGGACGCAGCCCCAGCGCACGCCACCTGCGGACGCTGATCAAACAGGCAAGGTCTGAAAATGTGAGAGTAATATTCGTTCAACCCCAATTTGAAGCACGAAGTGCACAAGCAATAGCCGAAGAAATTGATGGTGCTGTGATTCGCCTGGACCCTTTAAAAGAAGATATTTTAGACAACCTGATGCATATCGCAGATCAAATTGAAAGCACTTTGGGGGAGAACAATTGAACGAAAAAGAGCCTGTTATTGAAATCAAGAACTTATCCTTCTCTTACGGAGCGACGCTCGCTCTGATGAACATTAATTTTACCGCTTATGAAAATGAGCTGATTTGTATTGTAGGACCGAACGGAGGCGGAAAAACAACTTTTTTGAAATTGGTGATGGGGTTGCTCAAACCGGACAAAGGCTCTATTAAAGTCTTTAATTCACGTCCCTCCCAGGTCAGCAGCCGAATCGGGTACATGCCACAAAATCCTCAGCATGACCTGAGTTTCCCCATCAACGTGCTGGAAGTCGTACTCATGGGACGTATTGAGCGCAGACTGTTCGGCCCTTATCGTTCTGAGGATAAGGAGGCAGCCATCGATGCTTTAACTGAAGTTGAAATGCAGGATTTTTCAGAACGCCCTTTTTCTGAATTATCCGGTGGACAACGACAGAGAGTCCTCATCGCAAGAGCCTTGGGAACCTCGCCGGACATGCTGATTTTAGATGAACCAACGGCCAACATAGACCCGGAACAAGAGCATCAGCTGAATAAAATACTGGAAAAACTGAAAGAGCGCATGACAATCATCATGGTTACGCACGATTACGTTTCCGAGATTGTTCAAGAGGTGGTTTGCATCAACCGGGGTTTGGAGATACATCCTACGAGCCGTTTGGACAGCCATGGATTTGAACATGTGTATAATGCTTCGGGACGCATTGTCAGGCATGATAGGAAGTTAAACAAGCATGATGACTAACGCATGGAATCAGATAGGAACGAGCGCAGTATACAGAATCGTGATTTAACCTGTAGTACAGGACAAGGCTCTTTTGGCGTTTCGCTTCCAACGCTCAACATTCCCTTCCGGGATATACCAGAACAACGGATGCACAATATCTTCGTAAGTTTCCTGATCCATACCCGCCAATGCCTTATTGGTAAGACAATCTGCAGCTTCTTCCAACCATTGCGCATGTTGAATCGGCTGCCATTTACCTCTATTCAATGGGCACACCAATTGGCATTCGTCACATCCATACACCCACTGTCCCATCATCTCCCAGAGCCCGTCACTTATTGGTTCTTCCGCTTGATAGGTCAGGTAGGCGACACATTCATCCATACGCATACAAAACGGCTTTTTCAGCGCGCTGCTCGGGCATTTTTGAACACATATAGAGCAAGAATCGGGGCAAAGAGGTTTATAATTCGGTTCATCGGGCGGCAACTCAGCATCCACAATAAACGATTCTATGTTAATCCAGGAACCTTCCTTTTCACGATAAACGAAGTTGTTTTTGCCGAAACAGCATACGCCTGCTCTAACACCCGCCCAACGCTCGGGAACGCCCGCATTTTGCACCCTTAAACCTAATGATTTGAGTGCTTTTTTCATCTTACGAGGCAGATGGTTATCCGGGTTACCCTTGTATCGTCGGTCAAACAAATAATTGCGCCCGATACCGGATGAGATCATATCCGGAATTTTATATTTCCCATACCAATGCACGCAGGATACGATAGATTTGCCCCAGGGTTTGTTTTGGAGTGGAAATGCTCTCTGCCGCAACCCGTCATAAAGATGAGCAGCCTCGGGATACATTCGCATCCGCTTTTGCAGCTCCGTCAAATACTTCTCGAACGGTTTGGGCGATGAGATACCGCAATCGATATATCCGACGTCTTTCGCCAATTTTTTTATTTTGTCGACTAATTCCATGCAATAGCGACCTCGAATTAAATCCAGAAATCAACATAAGTAGATTGTAATACATGGTGACCGCCAAAGCAACGATAGGTAATGTTCTCTGCCTCCGGGGACGGCTCTCAATAAATTATTGAAAAGAATGGACAACTTTGGGAACGAAAATAATGATGCGAAGTCCCTCTTTTTTCGACAAAGCCTAATGGTTACGAAAAAGTGGAAAGTTGAGATTTTAAGAATTGAACAGCCTACAGCGAATGGGTTTAGAGGCAGTTGCATAGGGTTAAGGGGCCAGCGACATCAGAAGCGCCATACTTTTATTAAATTCAATTCAGGACGAGACAACTACATTCTACTTTTTACATTCCTCATTCCGGCTTGTCCGGGGTATGCTTGAAAATATCGATCATCAATTGTATAATAACGTGTTGTAAGTACTCAATGCCCACGCAGCATCACCATTTTAGTAATTGCTTTACCGAACAGGAACTTAAATCAGAATTTCTAATTTAATACAGAGATACTTAATGCAGCGACGTCTTACTCAACCCGTACAAGTCGGCGATGTCTTAATTGGTGGCAATTCACCCGTAAGCATTCAATCAATGACGAAGACCCCGACATCAGATGTGCATGCTACGCTATCTCAGATCCAGGAATTAGCGGACATAGGCTGTGAAATAATTCGCTGTGCCGTCCCCACAAAAAGCACGATAGAACCATTCGGGCAAATATGCGCTCTATCCCCTATCCCGGTAATTGCTGACATCCATTTTGATCCCGACCTTGCTTTGGGTGCAATTAAAGCCGGCGCCGACGGCGTCAGGGTTAACCCTTGCACGATGTCGACGCGTATGGACAAACTGAAAGAAGTCTTTCGCCTCGCCGGTAAGTTCAGCAAAAAAGTGAGGATAGGCATAAATTCGGGTTCAGTAAGAGAACGACGCGGATTGGAACTGAAAGAAACTGAGCAAAGCAGCGTGGATATATCCGAGCTTATGGTTGCCGAAGCGTTGAAACACTGTGCTGTGGCGGAAGAAGCCGGATGCACCTCCATCGTTTTGAGTCTCAAAGCCAGCACAGTGCGGGATACTGTACGCGCTTATAAAATCGCTGCTGACAAATGTTATTACCCGTTTCATGTCGGTGTAACAGCCGCCGGGCCGCCGGCCGAGAGCCTTGTGAAAAGCTCCATTGGTATCGGAAGCTTATTGCTCGATGGCATTGGTGACACCATAAGGGTATCCATGACGGGGCCGCCGCATCAGGAGGTTGAGGCCGCTCAGCAGATACTCTCAGCGCTTGGTCTGTGTAAACCGAAAGGGGCGGAAATAATCTCATGCCCTACTTGTGGAAGATGCACCCTCGACTTGCCGTCCATTGTAAAATCAGTTCAGAAAAAACTTGGAGCCCGGGGCCGTGGGATTCAGATAGCTGTTATGGGCTGCGTCGTTAACGGACCCGGTGAGGCCTCAGAGGCGGACATCGGTATAGCAGGAGGCAAGGATTTCGGGATTTTGTTCAAGAACGGAAAGAAAATACGTAAAATTAACTCCGATATGTTAGCAGATGAACTTGTCAATGAAGTGATAAAGCTAAGTAAGTGAATATGACATCAGAAAAACAACAGACCGTCATTATACTCGGCAGCACCGGTTCTATAGGGATAAACGCCATCAATGTGGCCAAAGCCCTGCCAGATAGATTTAAAATTGTCGGATTAACGGCCGGTAATAACGCCGGAATATTAACAGACCAGATCAAGGACTTGCGCCCTGAATATGTTGCCGTTGCCAATGAAGGTAAAGGTCGGGCAATGAAGGAAATTGGTGATAAATTTGATACTACACTTTTTTTAGGTGACAATGGGATACTGGAACTCATCGAAGCGGCCGGTGCTGACATTGTCGTGGGCGCTATAACCGGCTGGGCCGGTTTTCTTCCGTGCATCAAGGCGCTCGAGACCGGCTGCCGCCTTGCACTGGCCAATAAAGAGACGTTAGTTGTAGGCGGACAGTTAGTTAAGACTATTGCCGAAGAAAACAATTCCGAAATATTGCCCATTGATAGCGAAGAAAGCGCCATATTCCAGGCTTTGCAGGCCGGGGGAAAAGAGGAACTGAAAAAAATATATTTGACGGCCAGCGGCGGTCCATTCCATGATTGGGCAAAATCCGAGTTGCAGAGCGTCACTGTTGAACAGGCACTGTGTCACCCCAATTGGGATATGGGGCGCAAAATAACCATAGACAGCGCTACGTTAATGAATAAAGCGCTCGAAATCGTTGAGACGAGCCGGCTTTTCGATGTCGGTCCCGAAAAAATCCGGGTGCTGCTGCACCCGCAATCCATCATTCACTCGATGGTCGAATTTGTCGATGCTTCAATCATCGCCCAAGTCGGCGCACCGGACATGAAAGTACCTATACAATATGCGCTGACTTATCCCGAGCGGATAGTAGGGGCCGGTGAGTCTTTGGATTTAAGCGAGATGCAAAAACTTGAAATACGGGCCGTCGCACCACACGAGTATCCGGCACTTGAGTTGGGGTTCCAGGTTGCTGAAAAAGGGGGAACCAGCGGTGCCGTGCTTAATGGGGCGAATGAAATTGCTGTTGATGCTTTTCTGAACGAGCAAATTCGTTTTAACGAAATAGTTGAAATTGTTAGCAAGACATTAACAAAACATAACATAACCACGGGTTCAAGCTACGAAGAATTGCTTGCAGCCGATCAGTGGGCACGCACGGAGGCAATAAAATGTTTGGAGCAACTGTAAATACCATATTAGGGATAATCGCGATAGCGATACTGATTTTTGTTCATGAACTCGGCCACTTCCTTGCCGCCAAGGCGGTAGGAGTGCGGGTCGAGAAATTTTCACTGGGATTCGGCCCCAAAATTTTGGGGTTCTGCAAAGGCAGTACCGAATATCTTCTTTCTGCCATCCCGCTCGGTGGATATGTTAAACTGGCCGGTGAAATGGCCGGCGAGGGTTCAGGAAAGCCCGATGAATTCATGTCCAAAGGCCCTGGAGCGCGTGCACTGGTCTTTGTCTCCGGCGTCACGATGAACGTACTTTTTGCCTTAGTTGCGTTCATGGTAGCTTTCGCTATAGGGGTACCTTTCGAAGTCGGAAAGGTTGGTGAGATTGA
The DNA here is from genome assembly GCA_003551785.1 of Candidatus Brocadiaceae bacterium. Next base: position 10,387 of record PUNP01000521.1, read on the forward strand.
AAAAGGGCTTCCAGCCTGGGAAGCGGGGCTGGAACCGGGAGACAACATTGTCAGGCTGGAGGATATTAAAGACCCTGACTTTCAGGACATCCAGCGCCATGTCGCACTTATGGGCCGTGATTATTTAGATATTGAAGTGGAAAGAAACGGACATACCTTTACCCGTGAACTACGGCCCATGTATGATGCACATGCCGGGATGAATTTGGTTGGTTTCTCTCCGCCGGTCAAACCCATCGTAACCGCAGTTGTCGAGATAGACGGCAAAAGTCCGGCACAAGATGCCGGATTACGAATAAATGACCGAGTCGTAAGCGTTAATGGGATGCCTGTTAAATATTTCCGTGATATACAACAGGCTCTGGAACGGCACGTTTCAGGCAAAGTCGAGGTGGAAATCCAGCGCAATAGTGAGCTGCTGTCCGTTGAAATCGAGCCTTTCCGTCAGAGTCGCTACGTAATGGGCATATCATCAGCTAATACGGAGATAGCCGCCCTTCGCCGTGAAGGCGTTGCCGAACGGGCCGGGCTCAAAAGAGGCGATACGATAAAAAAAGTCAATGACAAGCCTTTATTGAGCCTGCATGATTTAGAAGAAGCTTTGAAGGACAAAAACGGAATGGTTGAACTCGGTATCGAACGAAACAATGAAATAATTTCAACAGAACTTGAGGTTGCTGAAGATGCTGATGATTTTCTTTACAGCATCCAAACGGGAACAAGCCGGGAATTGACGTGGGTGGACGAGAATGGCCCCGCATGGGAAGCGGGGATTCGCCCCGGCGATGTCATTATAGAAATCGGCAACAGGTCTATTTCCGTATGGGAAGATGTGATAAGGGTTCATAATCGTTTAGGCGGAGACCCCCGAAAGGTTACCTGGCTGAGTGAGGGTGAAGAAAAATCCGCTGAACTGCAACCCAAAGCCTCTACGGAAGGCAACCCCCCCCTCATCGGCGCTTATTTCAGACTGCCTGAACGCCAGGTACGACGCGAAAACGTCATCGGCTCCATCACAACCGGATTCCGAAAAACTTACGGCGCATTCGCCGATATGGTGTACACTATCCGCGGGTTTGCTACAAGAGATGTCAGCACGCAGCATGTCGGCGGTATCGTGATCATCGCCTATGCCGCCTACCACGCCGCAGCTACCGGCGCCGGTCAGCTGCTGTATTTCTCCGCCATGATCAGTATTGCTTTAGCTTTTTTGAATATATTACCTATACCGGTACTCGACGGCGGGCACCTGATGTTTGTCGGCATAGAAAAACTGCGCGGTAAACCTGTCAGTGAACGTATGCAGGGGCTCAGCCAAACGATCGGGCTCGTCTTGCTGCTGTTGTTAGTGGCCTATGCAATCCGGAATGATATTTTAAGGATTTTCAACATCTGATGTGAAACGTTGCCGCAAAATTAGCAGGCCGCATAGGGCATCGCTGCTAGTGGTTCATCTCACTAGGAGCTTGGGCGAAAAGGTGCAACATAAGCTGTATAGTGAGGCAAGGATGCCTGCAATTCGTATAGCACGCATCCCTGCGTGCGCCCTGGACAGGCAAGATGCCTGTCATACATTCCGCCTGCACCTTTTC
>PUNP01000948.1 GCA_003551785.1 Candidatus Brocadiaceae bacterium
CCGCTTCAATCTTCGACCAGAACTTGCGGTAGCTTCTGAAAGTGTCCGAGGCGTAATGGAATTCGTGCTTGCCCAGCCATAGGTAGACCTCTCCCAACAACCCCGCATCTTTACACAGTTCCGGAAAATGTTTGACCAGATCGCCATTCGAGCGAAAACCGTTCATCGGCAACCCGGCTTCGCCATGGTAGCAGGCGGTGCGCAGGTTAAGTCCGTCCCGGCGAAACATCTCCGCCTCCTTTAGAAACAAGTCTCTTGCCTGATTGAAGTCGCCATGGCATCTGTCCAGGCATTCATAATGGTAGCCGACCTCGTGCCCCAGTCCTTCGAACTGCTTCAGTGTTTCCGGTTGGTACACATCCTGCCGGGTATGGAAATAGAAACTTCCGGGAATGCCCAGGTCATGCAGTTGTCGGGCGAGCGACAGGTGATGAGTCAGATCGCGCTCCACATCAAATCGCAGGAACAGGGAATTGTCCGGGGGCGAGTGTGCGGTGATAGCTTCCGCCACGGCAAGGAACCGGCGCTTGAAACCGAAACGGTTCCGACAGGCCGCAATGAATTTTGTTTGTGAATATGGGATCATGCAATGCTTTTGAAACGGATGTTATTGGCGATTTCTCATTCTGTGCAATTCAAATAAAGGCTTTAGTTTAGGTATGGCTGGTGTGATAAATTTTCTGAATGGGCTGGCCAGACGTAAACAGGTTGTTAGCGGCCGGCGATAAAAAACATGCAATCCGCTTGGGTCTCTGTTATAGTCAAATTCCCGAACCAGAAAATCTTGAATGGCGGTGTCATGAGATATTGAGCGGAAGCCACTATTTACATATTGAAAGTTATTTTTTGCCAGGTAGTAATCGTTCATGTGATAACGCATTGCATAGCCGACATTGTACTTTCTATACTGCGGATGAAGCTTGCTGAGTGTGTAGTCGACCTCTACATGGTCGTATATCAAGGTCTGGGCAAACGCAACCATCTTGCCGTCTATGTAGGAAGCCCAATGGTGCCGAATATCTGAAAATGGAGCATCGCTCAGCACTCGGTTATAGAAGTTTTCATAGGAAGGAATGTTTATGCTACTGTTTTTATAGTGTAATAATGCTTCGCAAAATGTTTCATAGCCGTTTTTCGCAATTTCCTGGGGCTCGACTTTATGAACTTCGCACTCTTTGAGTGCCCGTCGCATTTTTTTGCGTCTCTTCTTATCGGCTATTTCCGTCACAGGGACATGCTGGCGACAGATCATGGCATGCCATTCAGAGTGTTTTGCATGTTCGCCGAAGCCATCGGTCCATTGTACCCAGAGCCCTCCTAGTTTTTTCAATAGGTGATGGCATTGTTCAGGACTTAGCTCGTATGGCTGTGCGACAGGGCCAGTTGGCATTACCCAGCGATCTTTGCGAGTGAATAACTGGCCATCGATAACTTCAAAGCGTCGATTTTTTGCTTTATACATCTCGATGTATCTATCTACGTAGCTCATAAAATCATTCTAATCACAGATTTTTTTGAAACGTATTCGTAATCTTAGACAACATAAAAAATCCCATTTGCCAAGAAATTTAACCCCTGCTTTTTCAATTCCTTTCTGAGAGGGAATGTTTTTCGGAGAGGTTGCGATTATTATTGGTTTTTCCTTTTTGCATAAATGAAGGCTGTGCGACAATAAACGTCCATACAGCCCTTGGCCGCGGGCAGCGGGAGCAGTCCAATAAAAACCCAACATGACTCCTTCTTTGGCAATCGCTCTGAATCTGTGCCGAAAAGGGTGCCAGTCTTGTATCCATCCGTAGGCAAGCAGCCTAATGCCGTCTTCGGAATAGCAAAGAAGTTTGGCACCATCTCGTTTCATTCGAAAGTACATTGTGTTTATCCATGGTCTGGGCAGTATGGTTTTCCTAAAGTACTCTGGAACATCATTATATTTTTCATATACTTGAATGCGGGGGTCAATACATCCCTCGCCCTGTTTGCTATCATAGGAATAAAATAAAATGAGTCTTCTTTCGTAGATAAACTTTTTTACAAGACGAATAATTTGTTTCATTTTTGCCTCAAAGTATGATCGGCATCTGTCTTATTCAACTGGCTTGCGAGTGGTAGGATTATCGCAGCCCAATATCTTTTCAACCGCGAAACACACGAAATATGCGAAAGGGGGCAGGAGATTTTTTGTTGTTTTTTCGCGCAATTCGGGTGTTTCGCGGTTTATGTATGGGGTTTGCTTGTTTCACGGTTAAATGACATACTCCCCATGAACTCAAGTATGTTGCGAGCGCGTTGATTGATGTCGAACTTTTGTGCGTGTTGCAGTGCCGCCTCGCTCATCCGCTCCCGCAATCCCCGATCATCGCGCAGCCTGACTATTGCTCGGCGGATCGCTCGTCCGTCCAAGGGGTCAACCCGGAGCGACATCTCGTCGGTCAGCAGGTCGTCATTGAATTCACCCTCCGAACTGACGACCGGCAGGCCGCAGGCCATCGCCTCGATCAGCCCGTTGCAGGAACCTTCCTCCAGAGTAGGCAATACAAAAATATCGCAGGCCGAGAGATAGTC
>PUNP01000510.1 GCA_003551785.1 Candidatus Brocadiaceae bacterium
AGGCGGGGACCTCCGGTGGGCCCCTCCTCTGTTCCCGGCGGGCGGGTGTTCTGTGGGTTCATGAGATGGCTGGAGCCCGAATCGTCCCTGAGGCCTGCGCGCGATGCGGCGGAATGCACGATTCATGCGGCCGGATCCGTGCTCGGCCGACGGCCGCTCGGGCGCGCCCTCCGCATCACCACGCGTCGCTCGGGCGCGAGGACCGGCGCGCGAACGCGTCTGGCACAACGCCACTTCGATCCCTATCATGCCGCGGCCACAGTTCGGGGCGGGGACCGCATCTGCGATGTGCGGCGGCTCTATCGGGCCGGTGCCTGTCCGTAGCGTGGATCCAGAGGCGCTGAGGACGTGTATCAGCGGGTCTTCCGGTTCCGGTCGCCCTGCGGGGTGGGTGGGAGCAGATTGGAGCGGAGCATCTGGATAACATCCGGTTCCGCTTCTGTCCCGCCCGATTTTTTAAACGTTCTATAAGTCGTTGCAATATAGGCAGTTGGAGGGTTGGCAGAATGGCTATTGCACCGGTCTTGAAAACCGGCGTCCGAAAGGACTTCTGGGTTCGAATCCCAGGCCCTCCGTTACCGCGTTCTCCTCTTCGCCGCTCTCCTCCATCCGCTCCGGGCGCACGTAGTTTGCGTTCATGGCGCACAAAGTTCCGATAACAGGGTAACAGCTTGATTCAGGATCACCGGTTGCGGTTGTCGCGTCCGGAATCCCACCCGCAGTTTGCAAGGAAAATCCATCCGTATGACTTTCGAGGACCTCGGGCTCGCGCCCGAATTGATGCGTGCTGTCGTGGACCAGGGGTATGAGACCCCGACTCCCATTCAGCGCATGGCCATTCCGCTCGCGCTGGAAGGCAAGGATGTGCTGGGTCGGGCCCAGACCGGAACCGGTAAGACCGCGGCGTTCATGCTGCCGATCCTCCATCGCCTCCGCGGTGGAGAGGGGACTAGAGCGTTGATTCTTTGTCCCACCCGCGAGCTCGCCATCCAGGTTGCCGAGGCCGCGCGCGAGTACTCCGCGCACACCGAGCTTCTCGTCCACGTGGTGTACGGAGGCACGCCGGTCCACAAGGATGTGCGCAACCTCAAGGCCGGCTACGACGTGCTCGTCGCCACGCCGGGACGGCTGATCGACCATCTGGAGCGCGGCAACGCCGACCTTTCCGCGCTCGAGGTGCTCGTTCTCGACGAAGCGGATCGGATGCTCGACATGGGCTTTCGTCCCCAGATCGACGCCATCCTGAGGCACGTCCCAAAGAAGCGGCAGACTCTCTTCTTCTCGGCGACGCTTCCGAACTCGGTGAAGTCGCTGGCGTACGACATTCTGCACGAGCCCGAGAGCGTAGAGGCTGCTCCGCAGACGACGACTGCCGAGGGTGTGGTCCAGTTCGTCTATCCGGTGGAGCGGGCACGCAAGACCGATCTCCTGCTCCAGCTACTGGAGCGCCCCGGAATGGACTCGGTCCTGGTCTTCAGCCGGACCAAGTTCGGAGCCGACCGAATTCTCCAGCAGCTCCAGCGGGCGGGGATCTCCGCGGCGGTGATGCATGGCGACCGCGACATGAAGCAGCGGGTTCGCGCGCTGGAGGATTTCCGCGAGGGAAAGATCCGCGTGCTCGTGGCCACGGATGTGGCGCAGCGGGGAATCGATGTGGAAGGCATCTCCCACGTGGTCAACTATGACGTTCCGCAGGATCCCGAAGGATACGTCCATCGCGTGGGTCGCACGGCGCGCGCCGGGGAAACGGGAGAAGCCATCTCCCTCATGTCCCCGGGGGAAATCGGCGACGTTCGCGCCATCGAGATGCACATGGGAACGAATCTGCCCCGTGTGGAGGTTCCTGATTTCAGCTTCAACGACGTGGATGAGGAGACGGTGAGCATCCGCGAGGAGCCGGCGGCGAAGCGTCGCGGTCGGCGCACCATCGGCTCGCGGAGCGGTGCGGAGCTCTCTCCGGAGGAGCTGAAGCGAATTCTCGACGTCGGCGGCGCCTGAGGCTCCCCGTCACGGATCGGCGGCATCCCGCTGCCGATCCGACATCGCACCTCTCCTGCGATCTTCCAGTGCCACGGGGGACGGGTTGCACCTCCTCGCGGCGGCGTGCAATATGGCGGTGGTCTCACCTGCCTTCCCCGGCGCCCCTCCCATGCCCGAAAGACCTCCCCGCTCCCGCTCCGAGCCTCCCCCGACCGAGCCCACGCAGGAGGAGGTGAACGTCTCCGTCGAGCTCCTGCTCGAGGAGGTGAACGAGGATCCGCAGACCCGACCCCTCCTCTACGGGCGAGACCTGCGCGGGCAGAGCGTGATCGTAACAGGCGGGGCCACGGGGATCGGGCGCGCCATCGCGTTGGAGTTTGCCCGTCACGGTGCCCATGTGGCCTTCAACTACATAGCCGACGGACCGAACGCCGAGCAGGTGGCGGAGGATGCCCGGCGGACCGCGCGCGAGATCGCCCAGCTCGAGGTACGCTCGGTCGTGGACGAGTGCGATATCCGGCGGCCCGGGCAGGTGCGCCGCTTCGTGGAGCGGGCCCGGAAGAAGCTGGGGCCCATTCACG
>PUNP01000101.1 GCA_003551785.1 Candidatus Brocadiaceae bacterium
GGACCCGACCCCAATCGATATCCGCGTAAGGGTTTTTCACCACTCGCGGCTCCGAAGATGACACCTCAAGAGGAAAAATAAACGTATTGACTGCGACGCCCAGAATAAAAAACAAAATGGCTGCCTTTTTAGAAACATCGAAAGAAAACGCTAAACGGACTCCTCCAACCGAACGAAATATACAACTGCTCATTATTTTCTCCTGAGTATATATTCAGTGAACCCCGTTGTCTCGTCACCACCGTGCCCTGTGCCGGTGGTGATCTTACGTGGTTCACTGAGGACTTACTCTCCTGAAAACAATTACTTAGCCTATAGCACAATAATTTTCCATCCCTACATTGGATCGGAAATATGAATAAACGAGGTGGTTCCTTTCCTCACTCGCAATGCACAACCTCATGTTCTATCCTGATACCGTCACCACCAGGATTATACAAACAGACGTCAAAATTCCCAAATCTTTGTCGCCAACAGTTTTGATCTCCAATAAAAGCCAAAACCTCTTGTCTTACATCCGGAGATAAGAAATCTTCCGTAACAATCCATTTGCCTTTTCCTTCTTTACGGCTTGACATGTATTTCCGGGAAACTTTATTTTCCTTTAGTAGCCATTCAGCAACGATGCACACTGCACCCTCTTTCACTTTTTCAATCACAGCGTTAAAACATTGAGAGGTTAAACGAGAGCCCGCAACAATGATCAACTTTGGCTGTCCTAATTGCTGACTATTGACGTGTTCATCCATTACTAATACATTATTCATCGGATAAAAAAGGGCATGACCATGTGTTTGCTGTTCAAAGCCGCTTTTCAGCGGAAAATTGGGCGTATTGGTTAATTTTTTTTGCTGCGTAAACGCATAATATTCAAACTGCGGCAGAAAATAAGTAAGCCCGTTTACAGGTAGTGTTCCATGACTCAACAAATGAAACACTTGAAATGAACTTTGCGTTCTATAATCACTCTTGACATGATCACTGCCAAGTAAATACTCTCCTCCGCCAAAGTCGCAATCATCAGACCTTATTACCACGATATCAGGTAATATCATCGTATGTTCGTAGCGAATGGGATTTTCTGGCACAAATTGTTTTAAAAACTTTTCGTATATTTCTCCAAATATAGTTTTTTCAAACGTGTTTTTTTTGTGTTGTGCCAGTGCATCAATATTTTCAACAAATACAAAATCTGGAGACATAAGGTATGCTATTTTCAGTGCTGATTCAAATTCTTCGGGCGAATGTCCCGGGAACCCCCATGTGCGTGTAAACCAGTTTCCAATATCAGGTCCCCAAAGATCAACACATATTCCTAATTGTCTGTTATATTGTTTGGAAGCACCTATGGCGGTACTTAATTGTACAGACTGAAACTCTTCTTTTAGTAACTTAGGGCACGGATGCAAGCCTCCTCTGGAAAGTGTATGGTACATCACAGGAAAAACCTGTTCACTAAATAGTCGAACGCCTTCTCCATAATAACTTTGTAATGCCTTGACTTCTGTAACAATGTCCTCATTAATTTTCTGCACGTTTTTATTTGTTGTACTGGTCCATTGATGTCTTTTTTTCTTCTTTTCTATCTCTTTCGGATGTAAGCCAAGATACTGATTGGGATGAAGTTGCAGATGCTCTGTTTCATCATATAAAAGACCTTTAAAGTACGCTGTATTAAGATTTTTAATATGCTGGGCTGGTATGTCATAGCGGTTATGCGTTTCTTTATAAGGCCCGTTAATATTGCCATATTCATTGCCCATAATAAAATTTATATTTCGCCTTTGAATATCACTCAAAAAATCTGATATTTCATGTTTTTCCGGCATTACATGATGTACATATAAATTCACCCCCATCTCTTTAATAAACTGGATAAATATATCTGGCGAGGGGGTTAAATCTTGCGAAGGTATAATTTTGCCTTCCCCTGTTCTCATTTTTGTTTTGGAGGCCTCCGGATGCCAAGGGTCATCCCAGCCCATAACAGTCCCTTGTACCCCAAATAAAGGCTTTTTGTACAAATATTTCATTGAATCTCCTTTCTTATGCGAAAGCCTGACGGGTTGTGAGAAATGCAGGATAGCGACCGTCAGCACCGCATTATCCGCAACTGTTTTTTGATGGTTGTCGTCACTGCCGAAGAGAAACACATAGTGTTCGCTGTAATGCTTCTCCAGCAGACGGCCGAAAATGATGGCCCGCTCATGTCCGAAGGCTGAATGCAGCGCCGGCAGAACCAGCATAATGAGAGCTAAACTCGTGAAGATGTGCAGCAGACCATTCCCCGTCTGCTCGCCTGCACTGCGCCCTGCGTACATTTACGGCTAATCTTCCAGGTTCAGCCAGGCGAGCTGTTGCGGGGTAAGTTTTATATTCAGGGCTTTGAAGCAGGATATCGTTTCGAACACATTCCTGGGTCCGATCAGCGGAAAAGTTGGGAACGGCTGGCACAGTACATAGGCAAGAGCGATGTTCATAACATCAACGCCCAGCTCTTCGGCAAGCCGGCGTGCCCGTTGGAGTCTGCAAAAATTATCTTCGCTATACCAGCATCTCA
>PUNP01000493.1 GCA_003551785.1 Candidatus Brocadiaceae bacterium
GAAGCTGGGTTCACTCCTGCATTATTAACATTTATGTTACCTACCGAAATAGTATCTCCAGGTAGTACTCTATTAGGAACAGATAGAGGATCTTTTATTTGTAAATCGTACCCTTCGGCAAGAAATATTCCTGATCCTGATAAAGCCACGTGGGCACCATTTATACCACTTAATGCCAAAACAGCATTATCGCTACCAGATGATGCAGGCGAATAGCCAACTGTAATTGTTGTCTCTTCTTGAGGTTCAAGATAGTAATTCCCTCCCGAGATAATGGAAAAAGGGTGAGACACATGTGCATTGCCCGCAATAGTACCTGTAACTCCGTTGTTTTTCACGACAAGTTCCAACTCCGCCTGGTGGCCAAGCTCGACCTGACCGAAATCCAAGCTAGTGGGAGTAACCGACAGCTCTGTTGGTATCCATTCAACATTCCGGACTCGACCTTGGTCTAAGCCTTCGGAAATATCGTCATTTTTAAAATATGACCACTCTAATTCATGTTCTCCGTGATCCAAATCATAAATCATTTCATGCCAGTCTACATTACCGGATATAGAATCACGGGATATATGGCCAGTTTGAGTGTTCACGAGATAAAATATGAGCCTGTCTCTATCAAGCTCAGAAGACACATCCCATGAAAATTTAAGTCGACCGGGACCTGTTACAGATGTTATCATCTCAGTGGACTCCTTATGGGTGATCCTGCCTGATACTGCGGCATTACCCATACCAAACCACTCACTTGCCCCAGCGGTCTCAATCTGCCAATCAGATTGTCCTATCGCATCCTTCAAAGGAGTTGGCTCCCACTGCATCCACTCTTCAATAAAAGGCATGTTATGAGAAGTGAACCGCGGACCACCATTCCAGTTTGGCGATTCAAAAGCAACCACTGCAACTATCCTCCGTTGTCCTGTCGAATAACACCAAATAGGACTGCCGCTCTGTCCTTCCGTGGTATCTGCAGTATATTTGAGGAGTTGGTCCTCAATTTCCAAAACTTCCCCTTCAGCTTTCCACATATAATAGTTTTCTTCATATTCTTGGACAGATGTAGGATAACCAGCCGTATAAATATAATCGGGACTTACATTGTACTGGATTGGGACAAAAGTATCAATTTCATTAAACGAATTACTTATAAACACAGCAGCATAATCATATGGGCCCATTGTAGGGTAATTGTAATTAGACTGCCAACTATCAATATAAGAAGTAACTGTAGTCATCCAAGCAGCTCTACGCCAATCTAGCAGCCAGTTACCTTTACCTTGGCCATTTTTAGCAGGAGAAAAACGAACAGCATCTGCAAAACCGCCAGCTTCTTGGTTGTATATATTATGTGCATTTGTAATGATAGTATAATGGTTTACAAGAAACCCCGTTCCGCGTCCAAAACGTCCAAGCGGTGAGGTGTCAGGAATTTCCTGAGGAAAGGAAGAGTGGATGTAACCTATAGTGCGGTATGGAAATTCCAGTGTATCTTCAACTTTTTCTCGTTCATCGGATCCAATAACTCCTTGCGGCCTTATAATTTCTTCAGAACTATCAATATATGGTGTAAGTGGATGTGCCATGCCATGAGAACATCTTTCAAGCATATGATCGTTTGACATTGGCATAATTAATTGTTCATTCCACTTATTAGATGCCTCTAAGTGTAGGTGTGCTTCTTTAGCGGTAAGAGAACGATGTTCAGGAGCTTCCATCACAATACAAAACTGCCCAGACTGACCTATTTCATACTCATGCCACTTGTGAAATGTATTGTCAATAACTTGCATTACAGTTCGAGATGGCCGGGTATAATCTAAGTCGGAAGGTACACCAACTACAGAAAATTCTTCATAAGAAACCTCATAATGAGCGTAAGCTGGAACCAAAGTAGTTGATATTAAACAAATTGCAATTACCAATAATGCAAGCGATTGCAAAACTAAGCTTTCTCGTGATTTAATTTTACCAGAAATTTCGATACTCATTAACTTTATCACATTGTTAATTTCCAGATAGAATTTTTCCATTCAAACAATTCCTTAAAATTAGACATTTTCATTTTATTTGGTTTTTTAATAATCCCACTTAAGGCAATTAGATTGCTAACAGCCAGATAGACATCACCGTGTACGATTCATATTGGCACAGCTTTTCTGATTAGAAAGGTAATAGTTAGACGACGGCGATGCCTCCAATTTGCTTCACATGCGAGGCGGTCCGATAGGATGTCTGGCCCGGAAACTCTGTGTAGAACAAAATATTTTTAGTTATTACTTAAAGCTGTCCCGGTGCCTAAAACTATTATTCCTTCTCCGATTTACCTTGTCGTATTTCTATGTTCGACAATAACTTTCTTGAACAAAAGTATCATAGTCGCCGCACTATGTCAAGAATAAATTATTTTTTTTTTGAAAAAACCATTTATTTTGTCGTTATTATTTGCTCTCAAGGCACATATGGTGATAAAAAGGTCACGGACGCTACCAAGTTAGGTCATGGTAATCGAGTAAAGAAGACTTAACCGTTCATTAACCCCATTACTTCCCCAGAAACACCC
>PUNP01000206.1 GCA_003551785.1 Candidatus Brocadiaceae bacterium
CGATTACGCGCTACAAGATAAGGACCGAATTGTGCATGTCCCAGATAATGATCCTTGTTAACATTAGCATGTCCCAGATGATGATCCCTGTTAACCTGAGTATGGCCCCACGAGTGAAAACGTTCTGAGATAAGGTGGTAACGGTTAAATTGCAGGTACAGGATATCGCCGTCACCTGAATTGATCATAACAGTACCTATGGGGGAGCTTTCGTGGGTAGGGGCCGTTGCATCCAGCCAGGCGCAGGGTTCGGTTCGTTCAGCCGGCAAGCGGTAATCTGAAGAGCCCCGGTTCCACACCCGCTCAAGCTTTGGCAGGTGTCGTATAAGCCACGACGGTCCCCGCGGGTCTTCAAAGTTGTCCGCATGCTTCAACCCGAGCCGCAGCAGCCTCTCCGCACCGGGGTGTTCCAGTTCATAGGCGGCGTACAACAAACCGAGACTGCGCCATCTGACGCGCCCTCCCGGTTCGCGTTCGAAAAACAAAGGATTGATTCGATTACCCGTATAGCCTTCAATCACATATTCGAAATTTCCATCGGCCCCGTGCCAGGGCAGAAAAAAATGTAGTATTGCCGTGATATACTGTTCCATTCGGGGGTCGATATACGGATCATTGCGCACAGCCGGTTTATGTATAAGGAAATGCTGCCCGTAATTGGGGGAGAACCCCCATTCCATCGTGAGGCCGCCGGGAGATATAAGATATTGATCGTGTCCCCTGCGGTCTACTCTAAACCCCGGCCAGTCGCCCGGTATATCAGGCAGAATATCTTCTATGAACTTGACCAGCTCGGCATCCCAGGGCTTGACACCCCAGAGATGGCGAACCGATGATCTGATTATATGCTCCGGGTAGGCGTCCTCCGGAGAGAGTATCTGCAGGGCCTTGTTCGAATACCATGCCGCGCTGACGTTATGCTCGTCCTGATTGGCGCACTGTGCACGCAGCGCCACCCGGGGAAACACCTTCCACATATAACTGCGGAAAAACAGCGCGTAGGCATCCCGGCGGGTGATGTTCTTCCGGCCATCGCCGGTATTGTCGATTTGCTCTTCCATCAGGCCGCGGCGCAGCTCATCGTTATGCTCAAGCTCCGGCCACAGTTCAAGAAAAGATTGGGCCACCAGGCGCCGTGGCACCCCCTGCATGCCGAGGCCTCCATACAGGCCGAGCCCGTCTTCCTCCCCCCTCTGTCTTCTGCAGAATTGATCTATCAGTTCAACGGTCTCGTGGATCATCTTTTCGTCTCTATGGTACCGCGACCTTTCCGTCCGGTAGGCGGTCATGTAACGAACGCCCATGCCCGCGCCATAGCCCGTGTACGTTCGGCCCAGGCTTCCTTCGATGTTTGAGTCAAGGTTTTCCAGCAGATTCTCGCGAATCACGCTGAAATCGGGCTCTTCCCCCGGCGGCGCCGGCACAGCAAGCGTTTCGGCCTTGTTTTCGGGCGCCGCGCCCTGCGTTTCATCCTCCGGAGGCACGAACACGTTGTCGCTATGCGTGTAGGCGGCATAAAACGTCCGTGCCCGGTACCGCTCGCCCGTCAGAGTGATATCGACTTCCGTCCGCCCCTCCTCCGGTTCTTCAGGAACCCTGAGCGTCTGGTAAACAAAACGACCGGGCAACACGGTGCCGCCTGCACGTTCATTGTCAATATCGCCGCCCCAGAAACGAACGGTAAGAAAATTCACCCTGTCGGGATCAACGTTCATAGTAAAAGTAAGCTCGCCGTCTCCTTCCAGCCTGCGGGCGCTCTGCTCAAGCTCACCTTCTATCGCGGGCGCGTTCCGAGCTTCCAGCTCGTGCTCCCTTTCCGATTGTTCATCCCCGAAATACACGCGATCATGCAATTCGGTCGGCGGCAAAGCAGCGGCGAAAGCCGCGGATAAAAACACTGATACAACAGCCGACATCGCGACCGAAGCGTTTCTTAATGGCAACATGGCATCTTTTCCTTTTGCTGTTAAAGATTGTTGTTAGTCGATTGTTAATCTTTTTTTTTCACTAACTATTAAGATGAGCTTGATTTACCGATATTCTTTTTGCGGAAAAAGATAAAATTCTTGACCTCCTGCTCTGTTTTGAGCTGGAATCGACGGTTGAAAAATCTGTTCATCCGAGAACAAGTTTAATATAGTGTACGTTTAAAGATACGTCAAGGAATTTTTAACAATTTTATTAACTCTTAAAGATCGAAGATCAAAAATGACGTATTATGAATGCGGATTTCGCAGAATAAGCGGGTACGTTTCCTTATGCGGCAAAGCAATTAACAATAAGGATATAAAAGAATAACAGAATTTTTCCCAGTTTTTTTCCAAACACGGTTTGCATTGTCGAAAACGGGGGTTAAATTTAGATCAAATTGAGTCAGGAAGGGCTGCATCAGCCGCTCAGTGAAGGAGAAGAAGTTGACTTAAAGTGGTAAGTAGTGAATAGTCAGTGCAAATCGTAGGTAGAAAGTGGAAAGTAGCACGGGGGCATTGCCCCGGCGTTACTGTCGCCAGACAACAGTTTACTTGGGGTTTTTTATGTTAAAAAAAAGAACGGCAG
>PUNP01000435.1 GCA_003551785.1 Candidatus Brocadiaceae bacterium
GAGACGGGGCCGGAGGTCAGTGGAGAATCCCCGGATTTCCTCGTGGCCAATGACGGCAGCGAATACTACGTCAATGACGACAGCACCGACGACGGCGTCCATACCACCGCTGTCGGTGATAACCTGAATACCGGCAAAGACCCCGACTCGCCGATGCGCAGCCTGGAGGCCATATTCAATGCCTTCAACCCGGGTGAGGGCGACATCATTTACATCGACACCGGCACCTATCAACTCTCAGGCAATGTCGAACTCAGCGAGCAGCACTCCGGCCTGACCATTATTGGAGCTAATGACGATCAAAACGACGCAGCTAAAACCATTCTCGACCGGGCCAGCACTGCCAATGGGGCCAAAGCCTTCGAGCTCACCGGCGCTGCCGACCTCACCCTGAAACACCTCGAAATCCGTAATGCCTGGAAGGGTATTTATGCCGACAGAGGAAACGCACCCGACCTTACTCTCGACAACATGGTTTTCCTCAACAACGAACAATACGGAGTGGAAATCGAGCGGGACAACCCGCGTCTGACGGTTGTGGACAGTCATTTCGAGATGGACGAGTCGATCGACGACGGCCGGCTGCGGTTCGCCCTTGACTATTCCGGACATGGGGGAGCCGATGCCGTCTTTATGAAAAATACGTTCCTGAACATTGAAAGCCGCGGACTCAATATCGGTGGGCCGAATTCCATGGACCCGGGGAGTTACATTATCGCCGGCAATACGTTTGATAATTCTCACCGGGCTTTGACATTCACCTCCGATGGTGCTGTTGTTGAAGATAATATCGTACGAAACAACGCTTCCCATGGCCTGGAGGTAAGCGGCGCCAATTCTATAGTACGCAACAACACCGTTTACGATAACGTCGGATCCGGCCATGGCAGCACCCAGGGCATCTACGTGCGCTCCGGTGCGCTGGCCGAGAATAACGAAGTGTACAACAACGTCAACCCCGCGCAGGGCCGGGGAATCGGCATCCAAATGGGGACGGGTACCAAGGCTCGAGGTAACGAGATTTACGACAACGACGAGGGCGTCCGGATCAATTCGGGTGGCCCGACACCGGTTTTTGAAGACAACACCGTTTATGATAACAGCATTGGGGTAAACGCCGCCGCCAGCCGCGCGCTCATTCGCGGAAACGAGATTTTCGAGAACAACATCGGCGTCCTCGGCGGGCCGACCGGCCCCACCGGTCAATACACCGGATCGATCGAAAACAACCTTATTTACGGCAATGCCGAAGGTGCCATCCGCTTCTTTGATTCCTCGCTTGGCGACGCAGAGATAATCAACAACACGATCGTTCAGGAAGAGGGCTATGGGCTTCAGCTCGAGGAAGCCCCGGATACTCTGGTCTTCAACAATATCTTTGTCCAGCACGATGGTATCGCCGTCGAGGTGGACGGAGAAAGCGTTATTAACACCCGGTTCAACTACAACCTCTACGACCTGCGCGGCGGTGCGGCTTTTGCCCAATGGGCGGGCCGGTCGATCGATACCCTCGCCGACTGGTTCTATGAGATCGGCCAGGGCTTCAACTCGCAGTTTGGCGATCCGCTCTTTGAGGATGAATCCGGCGACGACTATCGGCTTCTGCCGGGATCACCGGCCATTGCCGCCGGGAAGCCGGACAGCGCATGGGTGAACGAACCCGATCCCGCCGGCGGACGAGTGAATCTCGGGGCGTTCGGCAACACCGCCGAGGCCGCTGCCGCCGAGGAGCCGCAGGTGAGTTTCCTCAATCTGACCGGGCTTTCCAAGCTGGAACAGGGCGAGCCCTTCTCCCTTTCCTTCCTGGCAGTCGGTTTTCTCGACGAAATGGCGGCACAGTGGTGGAACGTCGGCGACAGCGATATAGGACAGTGGATGAGTCTGCGGCCCGGCGACGGCACAGACCGGGATAGAAGCGATGCGATCGACAGAAGTTTGGTCGATAACCCGGCGCCGGAACGGGTGTATCAAACCCGTTACGAGACCCGTTCCACAGGCGAGGGCCATGATCTGAATTTTGACTGGACACTTGCCCAGGGGGAATACCGGCTCCGGCTTCACTTTGCCGATCCCGGATTCGGCGCCGATTACGTGTTCGACGTGATCCTCAACGGGGAAACAGTCATTGAAGAGCTGAATGTCGAAGAAGAATCCGGGGGCGGATATGTCGCCTATATCGAAGAAGTTCCGCTGGAGATGATGGAGGACGGAGAGGTTTCCCTGCAACTGGTCTCGCGCGAGGGGCGAGCGCATATCGCCGGAATCGAGGTGATGCGTGTGAATGAAGATGGGATTTCAAATCCCACCTTTACCGTGGAGGCGAGCCCGGACGGCGGGAACGCTTGGGAAACCGTTGAAACCGGCGTCGGACTCGACAACCGGGGTATCGGCGTAACGGAATGGACGCCGGACGAGGCGACGGACGGACGTGACGCCCGTTTCCGGGTCGTTGCCGAAACCGGCCCCGCCTTTACCGGGGAGTCGCCCGGCTTTCTTGTCGCCAACGACGGCGATGCCTATTACGTGAACGACAGCACTTTGCAGAACCTGGTCC
>PUNP01000453.1 GCA_003551785.1 Candidatus Brocadiaceae bacterium
GACCTGGTGTGTTAAAAATTGGCCGCTTTTGGCCATTTGAGCGGCAATTTTTTCACCGTATTTTTGTAACCGGCAGAGCTGAATGCCTGTTTTCTCTTGGCGAAAAGCGTTGTGCCGATATGCTCCTGCAGCCAGCATTTAAGGTCTTTGGTTGAAACGTGTTCCATTGCCTCTTTGACTTCTTCCCGGCTAACTTCACTGGTGAAAACGGGGATCGTCAGTACCGCTTTACCTACTTCTTTCATGGGGGTCTTAGCCGAAAACGTTTTGTATTTTCCGATTATCGATTCGATGATATCCGAGCATCCCAGAAAGGCTTCCTGTTCCTTGATACCTGCTGTCTGCTCTTCAATGTATTCAATTATTTCTTTTCGTAAAGCGCGCAATCGGGATGTGGAAGTGCGGAATTGATTCAATTTGTTGCTGACTCGCCTATTAGTATCTTTCCTCAAACCATGTTCTTTCATTATATATCGGGGTCAGATACTATTTTTATGTTCATTAGATGTTGATTTACAAAATATTGCAGATTTGATAAATAGGCTTAACCTAGCTTACAGCCAAAATCTGAAGGCAAGAAAACAGTTTTAAGATTTTGATGCTGAATTCCCAGAGTAGGGCCTGCGTCAATGCCGTTAACTTAACTCGTAAGTAACTTCTTTCATATCTGTTATTGTTTCCGGAGAGGAATTTTCCAGAAAAAATCTGTCTCCTAGTTTTGCTGTATTGAGCACACCGGACAAGGCTTTCTTAACTTGCAATCCCACAAAAACACGATAGGTTGTTTTTTATTATGAGACAAGCGGATGCATAAGCTGGCAGAAAAATTCGCAGCTCTGATATTCACGGTTCTGGGTGTCCTCTGTTCCAGACATGCAAATGATCCAGAAGTCGCCCTGATTATGCTCGGATTTGCAGTCGCATCTTTCACGGCCGCGGGAATCGCTATTTTCCTGGTTTTTCGTGAACCGACCAGCATTTGTCCGGCTTGTGGCAACCAGGAAACAACGAAAGCTAATCCTCATGCATTCTTTCAGGTTTTGCCATCCTACAAGTGTTGTGCTTGTGAACAGATATGGGAGCCAACCTCTCCAGGATGGCTTCTTCTTGTTGGGGGCGTTGTAGGCATAGCAGCGATTATGCTCGGCTCTCTGAAATATGCCAACGGCGATTGGTTTGGAATCTTTTTTATTATACATGGCAATATTGCAATTGGCGAGTGTTCTCGCCGTTTAGCAAAAAGATACAGATAGTGCCCGGAGTCTGTAGGTTTAGTTCTTGTAAATCATATATTTCAATTTTTCGCCTGTGCTGAGCATTTTTCTTAGAGCGAATTTCTTTCTGCTTGAAGATTTGCGCTAAGCGTGCGAAAGGGCAATGCTCCGCTCAGGCTGAATACTTTAAACGGGGGCTTCTGTTGCATCAGGTTCGAAACGGATCGTAGGCCCGCTATTGACAAATCGAGACCACTTATTATTATATGGATACGATAAGTCAATACGGAGCCCCCTGACATGAAGACCGAAAAAATACTTGACCTGGCGCGGAAACGCGGCATCATCCGAGCCGCCGACGCAGAAGAGGCCGGAGTTAGTCGCACGCTGCTCCCCCACCTTGTAGACAAGGGAGTGCTGCGACGCATCAGCCGGGGAGCCTATGCGCTGGCCGAATACCAGCCGGAGCATGAGACTCTTCTCGTGGTGACAACAGCCGTGCCGCAGGGCATCATCTGCCTGCTTTCCGCTCTACAGTTCCATGAGATCACCACCCAGATGCCCATGAAAACCTGGGTCGCGATCAAGCGCGGCACACGCATGCCGACCAGCAAGGGGCTCGATCTCCAGGTGATAAAGCTTACCGATCCCGCCTTCTCCGAGGGCGTCGAAGAACATGAAGCCGATGGTATCCGCATTCGTGTCTACTCGCCTGCCAAGACGGTCGTCGACTGCTTCAAGTTCCGCAACCGTATCGGTCTGGATGTGGCTCGCGAGGCGCTGCGCGATGCCGTGGCGCAGAAAAAAGCCACCCGTGATGAGATCTGGCGACTCGCCAAATGCTGCCGGATGGCTCGCGCCGTGCGTCCCTACCTGGAGATGGTGCAATGAGCGCAACAGACATCAGCAGATCGGTTCACCAGAGGCTGCTGAATATCCGCGACACGACCGGCGAACAGTTCGATCACCTGCTGATGCGCTACGGGCTGGAGCGGCTGCTGTACAGAATTCAAGCATCCGGTTACGCCGAAACGTTCGTCCTCAAGGGGGCTATGCTCTTTGCCCTGTGGCACGATGTTCCTGGTCGTCCGACCCGGGACATCGACCTTATGGGTTTCGGTGAACTCACCCATGATCGGCTACGCGCCATCTTCGCCGACGTTTGTGCCGTCGAAGTGCAGAACGACGGACTGCGTTTCGATGCCGGCTCCATTCAAACCGATGATATCCGTGACGACCAGGAATACCACGGTATGCGAGTGCGGTTGCTCGGATTTCTTGGACGCGCCCGCCTGGCCATTCAGGTTGATGTCGGCTTCAACGATGCCCTGACACCGGA
>PUNP01000066.1 GCA_003551785.1 Candidatus Brocadiaceae bacterium
GGGAGCCCGAGCTGCACCGCCGGTATTCGCACTGCTACGCTTACGAGTTTTATGTTGTTCGCAAATCGACCCGGGAAAAAACATGAATACTAATTTGATTTTGCATGCGGACTCGATTACATTGATAGTAAGTATATCTGGATATGTCTGGAGTGAACATTAGAGTTCTGCAAAATTCGGAATTTAACAGCAGAACAGAGCCATGAGAAGCAAGGGGTGGTGAAGAAGCAACGGGAAAAGTAGATTTAGGGCGACATGGAGGCTTTTCAGTCTGATTTTGGGCATGTCGAGGCATACCGCCCCTATGGAAAGCCGACAAGTTCTTTGAAAATCAGGCGTCTTTGTTGTCAGGCTGCGAGAGCGAAGGTGCGGTAACACCGTATCTTTTCTTTACACCCCAGACTTGCAGCAGCCAGAGCTATCAGGCTTGCGGATAGGTGTGCTATGCTCATCTGATTTTTGACCCGGCGCAGCTTGTAATGAGTGGTCTGATCTACTTCCCGATCACCGAGCCGGGAAAAGTATTGTTCGACCACTATGCGCTCCTTGTAAGTCTTTTTGAAACCTTCGGTCTTGCGTGGCACCTGTTTGCGTGGTTCGTCCGTAACATCAAGGTAGCTGGTGCAACCGTAGGCTTTGCCCTGTGAGAAGCATTCTTTACCGGCCGGACAGCCGTCAGGGTGTTGGGCCGCGATCTTCTTACTGGATTTTAACGGACACCGGTATTTAACACGTTGTCTTGGTCCTTCGTTCCAGGTGCCGGAGTAATACATTTCGATATTGGCATCACATAGCGGAGCGCCGCCGGGGCCGAATGTTTTCGGCTCCTGAGTGTTGCGGGGATTAATGGGTATATATGCTTTGGATTTCATCTCTTTGACGATCAAATTATATACGCTGCGCACATCATAAGCGCTGTCAGCGATGAATATGGCTCCTTTTTTGAATTTGTAGATTTTTTTGAGTTTCCTGACAAGACGCGTGGCAACATGGTAATCCTTCTGGTTGTTTGGAAGTGTGGCAGAGACAAGAGGTATGCCCTCTTTTGAAACGATGACATGTGTTCTATAGCCCCAGAAAAATTCGATTTCTTTGGAGCCGTCGTCTCTTTTAACATAGCTGTAGTAGCCGAGAGTAGCTTGCGGATTGCGCCTTATCTTTTTGTTTTTGTTCTTGCTGCGATTGGGGTTTTTGGGGTTGTTGTGTTTTGTAGCCGCCATGACGGGCTTTGAGTCGATGGCGAACTGATCGAGGCTGACAATGCCCAGGCGGATAAGTTCTTTATTTGTTTTGTGGTGCAGATTTTCCAGAGAGCTGTTTTTCATTTTATCGAGAAAACGATAAAACTGCGACTCATCGGGTATAGAGGCCATTGAAAATCCGCACATCTCGGTCAGCATGGGATGAGCATCAAGGAAGGTGATCAGCTTTGGGATGCTTTTAATTTCTTCCAGATGCTTGACGACGAAAGCCCTTATCATTGCATGTATGGGATACGGCTTTCGGCCGGGGCCGTCATAGGTTCTGTCTGGTATATCGCTCAGATCGAGAGCAGAGAAGAGCGCATAATACTTTCTGTAGAACCCGGAAGCTTCAAGAATAGCCTGATAATCGTAGAGCAAAGACGTCTGATATTTGTACATGTTTTTTTCCTCCATAAAAGGGGGTGTTAGAATGTTAAAAACTTTAATATGAACAAGTTACATTATAACATCCCCTGGAGGAACTTGCAAGTGAAGCGGCGCATATAAGCCGTTGATGAGAATGCGGTTAGTTAATTTTGCAGAAGCCTTTTCACTATCTTTTAAGGAGAAAAACGGTATGGAAAAGAACATAAAAGGGATTTTGACGGCCCTGATTACGCCCTTTGATAAGGAATTAAATATAGATTGGAAAGGATTGGAAAAACTCGTGGACTACCAGATTGATTTGGGGGTAAGTGGTTTTTTCATATGCGGAAACGGTGGGCAATATTATACCTTGAGTGAGGAGGAGCGGAAGGACATATTGAAGGTGGTTATTGAGCGGGCCGGAGATCTGGTAAATATAGCTCATGTGGGGAGTCAAAACCTTCTGGTGGCCCAACGCCTGGCCCGTCATGCGGAGGAGGCTGGTGCAGACGCCGTGGCCTCGATTCAGCCCGGATACAGGAGCTTTGATGCCAGTTTGCAATACTACTTCCGGATAGGCCAGACTACGGAGCTCCCGCTCCTTGCCTATATGTTCAGCATGGGCCAGAGTGTCGATATGAATTTCGTCCGGGCGCTGACAGATATTCCAACATTCGCAGGAGTAAAATTCACTTCATACAACCTGTATAAGATGGAACGTATCTCCCGGATGGATAAAGGGAAATACCTGGTGTTCAGCGGTCCGGATGAGCTTTACGCCCCGGCACAGTTGATGGGCGCCGATGCGGCAATCGGAAGCACCTATAACATTTGGGCGGACATATTCGTGGCAATTGAAAAAGCTCTGCAGGCAAAAGATATTCAAAAGGCAAGAAAACTTCAGAGCTTTGCCAATGATCAGATCGAGATTCTGCAGGAAGAA
>PUNP01000783.1 GCA_003551785.1 Candidatus Brocadiaceae bacterium
GATTACGAGTACCGGCTGGCCTGGCTCGTGATCGCCGTGATCCTCTATCTGACCTGGCGGACGTACGGGAACGTGTTCCTGGCGCTCATTGGCGGCGTGATGCTGTACGCGATGTACGGCAACTACGTCCCCGGACTGTTCGGCCACAGCGGCATGGCCGAGATTCACATGCTTCAGATGCTGATCACCGACCTCGCTGGCTTCTACGGCTCGCTCACACAGCTGACGGCCGCCTGGATCGCACCGTTCTTGCTCTATGCCGGACTGTTATTCGCGTTCGGCGCGTTCGATCTCATCTTGCGTATCGCGATCGTTAGTGCCAGGTATATCGAGTCGGGTGTGGCACAAACGGCAGTCATTGCGAGCGCGATCATCGGGTCGATCAACGGAAGCTACGCCGCAAACGCTGGTATGACCGGCTCGTTCACCATCCCGACGATGATGGACTCCGGTCTGTCCGGACGAACTGCTGCGGGGATCGAAGGAACCGCATCGACGTCGGGGCAGGTCCTGCCGCCAGTGATGGGGGCGTCGGCGTTCGTCATGGCGTCGGTACTCGGGATTCCGTACTGGAACATCATCGTCGCGGGCCTCATCCCCGCTGCCATCCTCGTCATGAGCGTCCTCGTCGCCGTCCACTACACTTCGATCAACGAGATCGGGTCCCAGGACATGGACTTTCAGGATTACTTCGACGATAAGATGACGCGAGGAGAGATGTACGTCCAGGGAACGCGATTTGGAGTCCCGTTCGCGATCTTGCTCATCACGCTGGGTTACCTCCAGTACACCGTCATGACGTCGGCGCTGTACACCATCGTCGCGATGATCGTTCTGGGGGTCACGACACCGGTGCTTCAGACCACCCGCGACGTCAGAAACGGCGAGCAGCCGAAACACGTCGAACTCGACGACCGGTGGTCGCGTGGACTCGTGCGTCCGAAACTGGCTCGAATTCGCCGAATTCGGTCGGTCGATCGGTTCATCAGCGAGGTCGGGAACGCCGTCAACGGATTCCGTCGAGGAGCGGTTATTCTCGCGCCGATCGCCATCATCCTGGCGGCGGTCACCGGCGTGGTCGACCTCCTGATGACCACTGGCGTCCCCTCGCGGATCGCTATCATGCTCATGCAGCTTTCGGGCGGCATCCTGATCATCGCGGTGATCTTCGGGATGGCCGTCTGTATCGTGATGGGGGTCGGCATGCCGACGGTTGCAGCGTACGTCATCGTCTCCTCGCTGGTGGCGCCGACGTTCATCAACGTCTTCGAAGTGCCCGAACTCGCCGCACACTTCATGGTGTTTTACGCCGCGGTGATGGCCGGCGTCACTCCACCGGTAGCGATTGCGGTCGTCGTCGCGTCAGGCATCGCTGGCTCGAACTTCTGGAAGTCCTGTGCGACCGCGATGACGATCGCTGCGCCGCTGTTCGTCCTCCCGATCTCGTTCATCTACCACCCGGAGATCGTCTCGACTGCGATCGATCTCCAGTCGCTGTTCGCTGGTACGCTAATCCTGCTGTGCTCGTTCACGATTATATACGGCCTCAACTACCCGTTCTCGCTGAAGCGGCGATTCGTGCTCCCGCTTCGGTTCGGGCTGTTCTGGCTCGGGGTGTTCGTGATGATCTACCCCGGCTGGATGCTGCAGGCAGCCGGTATCGCCGTATTCGCGGCTATCTTCGTCAGCGAGAAGTACGTCGCAAACGGGAACGAACTTCCCGTACCGTCGGCGATCCAGCGCTGAACTGTCGCTCTCTTCGATTTTCGCGTTCGAACCGATCAGAACGCCGTTTCCCCCTCGAGCAGGTGCGCTTCGACGACGTCCCGGTCGAGTTCGATCCCGATCCCCGGCGTTTCGGGCACCTCGATGGTGCCGTCCTGAATCAGCGGCTCCTCACGGACGAGCAGGTCGTCCCACCACTCGACCTCGAGGGCGTGGTACTCGAGGACGTCGAAGTTCGGGATCGCCGCGCCGAGGTGGACACAGGCCATCGTTCCGACGGGGCTACACACGTTGTGCGGCGAGATCGGGATGTAGTTCTCCTCGGCACGGTCGGCGATCCGCATCGTCTCGCTCAAGCCGCCGACGGTCGCCGGGTCGGGGGTCACGACGTCGACGCCGTGATCGTAGAGCAACTCGGAGAGTTCGTGGACCCGGAAGCGGTTCTCGCCGGTTGCAACGGGTGTTCGGGTCGCCTTCGTCACTTCTTTCTGGGCGCCCATGTTCTCCGGCGGGATGAGGTCCTCGAGCCACATGAGGTCGTAGGGCTCGAGTTCGTACGCCAGTCGTTTCGCGCTCTCGACGGTGTAATCCCAGTGGCAGTCGAACGCGAGGTCGACGTCGTCACCGATCTCCGCACGGACCGCCTCGACGATCTCGCGTTTGTGCCGGATCGCCGCGTTCGACAGCCGTCCGTTGAACGGGTCGGGTTCGTTGTCGGCAGCCATATCGAGGTCGAACTTGAGTGCGGAAAAGCCCATGTCGACGACGCGTCGAGCCTCCTGCGCGTAGGCCTCGGGCGTGTAGGCTTCGGCCGCGGCGTACTCCGTA
>PUNP01000187.1 GCA_003551785.1 Candidatus Brocadiaceae bacterium
GAAATTCTGAGGGAGATAAATGAGCGGAAACACTTTTGGAAAAGCCTTTTGTGTTACAACATTCGGCGAAAGCCACGGCGGAGCCGTCGGCGTGATCGTTGACGGAGCACGGCCGGGGGTGGATATTTCTGAAGCAGCCATTCAATATCAGCTCGACAGGCGCAAACCCGGGCAAGGCGGTGTAACGACCTCAAGGAAAGAGACCGATGAGGTGAGCATACTTTCCGGTATTTTTGAGGGTAAGACGCTGGGAACCCCTATTGCCATGCTGCTGCATAATAAGGACTCAGCCCCGTCGGCTTACGATAACGTGAAGGATTTATTCCGCCCCGGGCATGCGGATTTCAGTTATGAGTGCAAATACGGACTCCGGGATTGGCGGGGCGGGGGGCGTTCAAGTGGACGCGAAACGGCCGCGCGTGTGGCCGCAGGCGCGATCGCCCGGCAATGCCTGGAAGCAAGAGGGATATCAATTACCGCCTATACCCAAGCCGCAGCCGGCATACGGTGTACAGAGTTTAAGCCTGAACAAATCGAGAAAAACCCGATGCGGGCATGCGATCCGGAAGCCGCGGAATTGATGATAGGTAAAATTCGTCGTTTACAAAAACAACATGACAGTGCGGGCGGTGTCGTGGAATGTATTATACACAATGCCCCCGCCGGTTTAGGTGAACCGGTATTCGACAAACTGGACGCCCAACTGGCCGCCGCCGTTTTCAGCATTGGCGCCGTGAAAGGCGTCGAATTCGGTGCAGGCTTCAAGGCCGCCGACATGACCGGCAGCGAAAATAACGATGAGATGGAAGACATCGGTTTTCTTACTAACAACGCAGGCGGAATTTTAGGAGGCATATCGACAGGAGCTGAAATCGTCCTGCGGGCGGCGATAAAGCCCACACCAAGCATTGCAAAAACGCAAAAAACTATCAATAAAGACGGTGAAAATGTTGAAGTCAAAACCGAAGGACGACACGACGCGTGTATATGCCCGAGGATCGTGCCAGTGATCGAGGCAATGGTCTGCATAGTACTGGAAGACCATATTAAACGCTACGCTGCACTGAAAACTTGATATTTAAATGTCCATGTTAAGAAAAATTAATTCCTTATCGATGAACATTTACTAAAAGCATACACTAAAAGGACAGAGAACTATGGATACAAAATCAACTTATCCACCTATTCTTCTGGCGGCCTGCGGAGTTTTTGTTGCGTCGGTAATCATATTTTTTCTAATTGTTGCCCAAAATCTGCTCTTGCCGTTAGTTTTTGCTGTCTTAATCTGGTATCTCATCAATACGGTTGACCATTCATTAGCGCGTGTCAGGATAAAGGGCTGGTCGCCGCCGCGATGGTTAAGGCTGATGATTATTTTGGCAACTTTTGCCGTTGCGCTCAACACGGTGACCGGGATAGTTGCCGCCAATGTATCGGGGATAATGCGAGAAGCTCCGGATTACCAAAAAAGTTTGGAATCAATATTGCAAGATTTACCATTTGGGATAGAAATTGAAGAGGTACCTATGCTATCGCAAATAACTACCGAGTTAAACTTGGGCCGATTGATCCAGCGTATTGCTCGCGAATTTGCCGGCCTGCTCGGCAACATAGGGCTGGTTTTCATTTACCTCATTTTCCTTTTCCTGGAAGAGCGCCATTTCAGCAATAAAATTAAAGCAGCTGCCGGCGGAGAACAACAGCGCCAGTGGCTGTTCAATCTCTTTTCGCAGATAGATCATGACATAAAGCGATATATAGGAATAAAGACGATGCTTAGTCTCGCTACCGCCGTAAGTGCCTGGTTCATCATGTACCTTGTCGGTCTTGAGTATGCAAGTTTCTGGGCATTACTGATTTTCCTGCTGAATTACATTCCGAACTTAGGCTCAATAGTGGCCACCCTCATACCCGCAGTGCTGGCCTTAATCCAATTCGACACTTACCCCCCCTTCTTTATCATACTCTTCGGTCTGGGGGCGATACAGGTAGCCATCGGCAACTTCCTCGATCCAGCATTGATGGGCAAATCTCTCAATGTCAGCCCGCTTGTAATCATCATATCGTTAGTTTTATGGGGAGTGCTTTGGGGACTGCCCGGTATGTTTCTCTGTGTACCCATCACGGTGATTTTAATGATTATCCTGTACAATATAAAAACCACGCGCTGGCTGGCCGTTTTGCTCTCCCGCGACGGCGATTTTAAGGAATAGTGGTTCATTCCACTTGTTTAAATTTCGCAAATATGCAGGTTATTATTCAGCTTGCCCCTTAAGGCGAAATCCACTTTTACGAGGTTGATTGACCGGGGGACTGAAAATTCTGTATGATGCGGCTTCATCCAGCTTTTCAAGGGTTTCATCGGGAAGCTGCATATCGGCAACCTCATACATAGAACTGAAATGCTCAGGTTTGGAACCTACGAGAATGATGGTCGTAACATCGGGACATAGGGACAATTTTCTGTTCCAACTGGGGATTCACCATTGAATAAGCGGTTTGGACGGAAATCAGAGGGTTGAGCCGGCGTGCATGGCAAGTTCCGAGCATATA
>PUNP01000970.1 GCA_003551785.1 Candidatus Brocadiaceae bacterium
AGAAAAACAGGAATCACCACAGTCAACCGCACAGAATATCATTGAATTTTATGAGCATCTGAGGAAGGGGCTGGGGGACGAGGAAAACGGCTAAATCTCAAACTTTAGAACATAATAAGGGGGCCTTAATGAGTTGGAGTGATCGAGAAATATTAATGAATAAAGTTACTTTCTGTTTTTATGGAAAAATGAGTGTTTTACTTGACTTTATACCAAATTTGGACTACGTTAATCTTAAGTAATTTTGATTCTCAAAAATGAGTTACTTAGACAATATCAAGGAGATGTCCTATGAGCCATAAACTTCGAAAGTTAATCTCTGTTCTAATGATCCCGACATTTTTTGTTTTTACCCTGCCTAAAAATGCAGCATCCTATGATGCCTACATCAATCCATTTCTGATGCCAGGAGGTTCAATAGAGGAAGGAATAACTGAAAAAAATGCCTTTTTATTATTAAAAGATCGTCTTGATAAGATTGAAAAAATAAGGGATAAGACACCAAAGAGCGAACTTGAAATCCTATATGAGGAACTTGCTAAAAAATCGAGAATATTGATACAACGCCTCTCAATCGAAATCGTTCATAGAGAACTGGATCATCTGGAATGGCTAGATTATGGATTGGCTCATGCTATAAAAATGCAATACGGAGAAGCTTCCATAGCCTTCCAAGCCGCGGCGTCTTCCGCTGGGACTGCAGAAGGGAAGTTAGGTGCATTATTAGCGGCATCTCAAATGGCTTATTGGGCGGAAGATTATAGGAGAGCTGGTCAAATTGCTAATATTGCCAGTCGGCTGAATCGTAATTCTTCACATTTGGCAGCTATTCGTTATGCAAGTTGGAAAATGGCTGGAGATGAAATCCAAAAGAAAATAGCCGAAGACAACATAAAACGGATTGAATTGCAGCTAGATGGCCGTGAGGTATTGGAACCTGGAACTGTGGTTGTAATTCTGGGTTTAACTGCAGCGCTCACCTATGTAATAATTAAAAGCCCGTCCGAAGAACGAACACTGATAATACCGGCCTTGGCGGCTATAGCCAGTGCAGCAGCTTACGCCGTTAAAGAATCTTCAAAATCATAATATTAAAATAAAGTTTTGGGAGGTTGTTTAAGATGCGAAAAAAGTATGTTTATATCGCGATTTTAATAATCGGAGTATTTTCCACAATAAACGTATCGGGCGATTTTCAGAAGAGGGGTATAGAAAGAATTGATCTTCCCCCTCTTTTTCGAGTGTATGCAGAAGTTGAGTATAGTTGGCTAGTTCCTCGCTCTATACAAAGGTGGCGTGATCCTATCGAACGTAAGTTAGCAGTTGTAAACCAAGGCTCTGGCTTTGTTATCCGCTACGAAGAACATTATTACTTTGTCAGCGCTGCGCATATAATTGAGGGAATATCATTTGAGGAGTTGGATGTCGAAGATAAAATAGATGCGTTTGATATTACTACTTCCCGTCGTATCCGCTTTGGCTGCTTGTCCATTAAAGCAGAAAGAACTCTTTTTGACAGAGAAAGTGATGTTTTTGTAGCGATGTTAAAACCAGAAGAAATCGAATATCTCTATGCCTCTTCTTTTAAATTACCTTCTTCACCTAAAAATCTGACCCGAAGATCTGAAGTATACTTCTGGGGATTCCCAAGCGTTGCCAACCCTCAAGTGGAAAAGGGGCTTGTGGCTGACATAGAGCATGACTATTTCGTCTTAAATCGTCCAGTAGAAAGTGGCTACAGTGGTGGCCCGGTTTTTTCTGAGAACGACAACAATCTTCTCGGAATGGTTGTGAGATCATCTGAGAGACAAACTCGCTGTGTTCCTATATCAAAAATACATGAATCAATCCGTAAGTTTCGAATACAATCAGAAGAATATTTTGATGGATTGTATTAGTGTGCTCCTACAAAAAAATGATTACCCAATAGGACACGTTTTTTCCCTGAGCGCGCGTTCGTGTTTACCACTGCCGTTTTCAAAAGTGGTAGCACCTTTTTCAAAAACTGCTTGGGCCATCGCTAAAAAAATTGGGGCGCAGATTGTATTCATCGCACAAATCCGAAACGGGAACATCTTCCAGCAAATGGTGCTGGAGGATCTCGACTGACACTCGACTTTCTCTTGTCCTGAAAAGTGTCTTCGTTTTGCCATTAAATTTGCCTCCTCTAAAGTGAAAGTTATATACTAACAAAATAGAGGCAAAAGTCCAATTTCGTCTGAAGAAAAACAAAGGGAGATAATTCTTTTCATAATAAAGGTGCAAAAATGCCGAGTGAAAAACTTAAAAATTATGACCCAGATCCGAACGTAATGAATTCTCCTGATACCCCGCCAGAGTTGATGGCTGCACACATGGATGCCCGAAAATTATGGAAATTGTTTGAGAAAAACAAAGATGAAACCCCATCAATACCCGATTCTATATATCATTATACTTCGATAGATGCCCTGTATAGTATAATAAAAAATGGAGTTCTACATTTTAGCGATGATCGTTTTATGAATGATCCAGCTGAAGGAAAAGTACTTACCAGAAATTTACGTAGAAAA
>PUNP01000750.1 GCA_003551785.1 Candidatus Brocadiaceae bacterium
CCAGAACCAGCCGGAGGCGCTCAAGGTCACCGAGGTTTTCTACATCTTCCCAGCAAAATAATTTTGTTTGTGGTATAATAGCCATTGTGCATGGTCTCCTTAAAATGGTGAATGTATGTCTTTTACTACACACATTTTACCATAAAAAGGAAGGCCATGCACTTTTCTTTCACCGCTCTGGGGGGGAAATTCGGTCCTCCAGTCCCAAAACGGCCCCACAGAGGCTCTGACAGCCTGAAAATGGGGGAATTAGTTTTTCAAAGTAAACACAAACCATGAATCAACATCAATTTATCACACTACGCAATTGGCTCTATATTAGGGAAGCGCTTCGGGTGATTCCTGCTGGAGGTTATCGTAGTGCAATAGGATCATTCTGGAATGCAGTTGTAGATGATTTACGTAAGAAAATTATCTTCAGGAGCTTAGAGCTTTTTAATAAAGAAATTAAGACTCAACAAGAAATTAAAACTTACGAAGATTTTCAGGATCATGTAAACGATGATCAATTAATTGAGGGGGCCTATAAAATAGGAGTTATTGGATGGGAAGCTTATAAGATTCTACGACATTCCAAGGAATCACGACATATTTTTTATGGACATCCTACAAGCAAGGAACCTTCTCCGATAAAGGTTTTATCGGTTATAGATGATTGTATTAACTATGTATTAAATGAAGAATACCCCACAAGAATTATAGATATCGATGAGTATATAAAAGCTTTAAACTCTAAAAATTTCGACCGAAACGTTGGGGCAATTGAGAACGCAATGAGTGACTTACCAGAAACTTATAAAAATGAATTGATTAATAGAATGTTTACGATCTACATCCAGCCAGACTCATCAAGTGTTCTCACTTCGAACATTGAATTTGTATCCCCTTTGCTCTGGAAGGTTTTACCAAAATCTGTGAAAGTTCAGATTGTACGTCGCGTTGACCAAGAAATACCTAAGGGAAATGCAGCTATCACGGAGAAAGCATTTTCTTTTGTTCGACTTGTTGACGGACAAATATATTTATCACATACAGCAAGAAAATACAAAATAACTCCGCTTGTTGAGGAATTGAAAGAAAAATTAGATGATTGGGATGCAGAAAACAGATGTGTAAAAGAGTTAAGTTATTATGCATCATTTATTCCCGCGGATATTGATAAATGGTTGAAAAAAAGGATTCAGGAGGAAGAGGAGTTTAGGCTATGATGTTTGAATATTAAGCTAATTTAAGGTATAATCTGTCTTTCCCATGGGAGTCTATAAAAAAGGAAATAATTGGTACATAGATTATTATTACAAGGGCAAACGGAAGAGGAAGAAAGTAGGTCCTTCCAAGAAGCTTGCCCAGCAGGTGCTGAAAGATGTCCAGGTGAAAATCGCCAGGGGCGAATATCTGGGCGTTTATGAAGATAAGAAAGTTCCGTTCAAAGACTTTGCGCAAAGATATCTGGAGTTCTCGAAGACAAACAAAGCGCCGTCCACTCATCGAAGAGACCGGGTGAGTATGGCAAGCCTGGTTCCTGCGTTCGGAGAAAAATATCTTTATGAAATATCGCCGCAGATGGTCGAGGAATACAAGGCGAAGAGGCTGCGGGAAGATGTCACTCCAGCGACCGTTAACAGGGAGATAGGCTGCCTAAGGCACCTATTCGGCAAAGCGATAGAGTGGGGTTATGTGCAGAAAAACCCGCTCAAAGGGGTCAAGCAGCTCAAAGAACCGCCGGGGCGGGTGAGGTATCTTGAGACGGACGAGATTGATAAACTGCTTTCGGCCATAGATTCGCAGTCGGAAGAGATAAGAGGATATTTGAAGCCGATTGTCATTCTTGCCCTCCATACGGGCCTGAGAAAGAGCGAGATTCTCGGCCTGAAGTGGAAGGATGTGGATTTTAAGAATAAAAGAGTCACCGTTCTGAAAAGCAAGAACAACGAGATCAGAAGCATCCCGATGAACGAGACCGTTTACCGGGAGCTTGACAATATCTCAGGGAATGCGGAAAACGGTTACCTTTTTCATAACAGGGACGGAAAGCCTTTCGGCGATATACGGCGGAGTTTTGACAGGGTTCTGGAGGACGCGGGGATTGAGAACTTTCGCTTCCACGACCTGAGGCACACATTCGCTTCGCACCTCGTGATGAAGGGCTGCAATATTCAAACGGTTCAGCAGCTCATGGGTCACAAGGATATAAAAATGACGATGCGCTATTCGCATCTGTCGAGAGCGCATCTTGAAGAGGCGGTGTCCAAATTGGACACCCTGTAGTCCGGTTTGAATTTTGAGAAGAAATCGGTAGTGATAAAATGCTAAATATCATGCTTACGCTCTTGCCAGATGACGATACAAAGAGGTGTCCGGGGCTTTGTGATGGACACTATATGGACACCGTCGGAAAACTCAGAAAGCTCCGTTCGGACAAGGAGCGTCGTAAAAGCTTGATATGCTGACATATACAATCGGTGCGCCCGTAGCTCAGGCGGATAGAGCGGCGGTTTCCTAAATCAGAAAGGGGTGTTTTCATAAGTAGCTGTTACATAGTATTTAAGGG
>PUNP01000470.1 GCA_003551785.1 Candidatus Brocadiaceae bacterium
CCGCCCGCGGTCTGGATATCAAAGATGTGACGCATGTGATCAACTACGATCTTCCCAGCAACTACGAGGACTATGTTCACCGTGTTGGGCGGACCGCCCGTGCCGAGGCCGATGGTGAGGCGGTATCCTTCATCACGCCAGCGGATTATCTGACCTTTAGTACCATTGAGCAAAAGCTCGGCCGAAAGATTACCCGGCGGGAAAAAGAAGGGGTTACCATCGAAAGTGGTTGGCCGCCGGATGGCACTACCGACAATTCTGTCGATACCGGCAAAAGCAACGCCCCCCGACGCCGCGAAGGTTATTTCAGTCGCCTCGCCGAAAGCGAATAACTTCACAAAGATGAAAATTCCTGCCCGGAGTAAACCCAGGGAAGGGGAGAAAGATAGGGCCTTGGAATCGGTGTTTGAAGTGTTCCGAACAGGGACTAAAGTCCCTGTTCCCTCGAGATTGGTTCCTTTGAGATCATGCGGTAGCGGCAAACAGAGAGCTGCAGAGGTCTGGTTCGTATTTAACCGACTTCGTCTTGGCCTGGGTTTTGTTTACGAAGTCGGTTAATATCTCGGGGCGTATTGCTTTTGCCCAAAGTTCCCGACGAAGTTCGTTGATAAGATCCTGAGTCGACGGTCGTTTTTTCTTTTCTGGTTTTCTCCATTTGGCAGGGGTGATCGAGGTCGGCTGTCCCCCATGGCCATATGTTTTGATAGCGGCCAAATGCAGCATGGCAAAAGCTGCCACTGCGGTGGCAGGTATATCTTTCACCGAGTTTTCATTTCGCACCTGGGCTTGTCCAACCCCGACCACCGTTTTTTCGTCACGGTGGTTCACTTCAATGTCCCAGCGCCAGATGTATTCCTGCAGGATATCTTCGAGAGGCAAATCCACATCGGTGCAAATCAAATAGGCTGGCTGAGTATAGACTTTTCGTGCTCCCTTCCGTCGGCGGTACCCAACCGGACGAATCACCACTACACGCAAATCCATCTCGCCGGCTGCCCGCCAGCGAACAGGAGCAACGGTTTTAACTTCGAATTCACGGGTCTTGCCGCTGGCGCGGGCCTGAACCTTAATCCACGGGACTTCCGGATCCTTGCGGGTCTGTTCCGGCGTAGGCAAGTCTTCGCCATAGAACTTCTTCCTTCCCCGGGATTTTTGTTCATCCGGTTTAGCGCTCAGTTTGGCGTCTTTGCGAATACGCCCGATTAAGGTGGTATGCTTCGGGAGTTTGCGTAAAACTTTTTTGTTGGTGTAGCTACCGTCGACAACGACATGCAGGGCGGGGGTAACCCCGTTATTTTCTTTAGCTCGTTGCTTTTGCAAATGATCTATGCGATCAACCGCGATAGCATTGAGGTTACGCTGTTTCATTTGCTCTTTGTATTGTTCGTGCGCTTGTTCAGAGGCATCCTTGCGGGGTTTACGCGGAGTGGATGCGTCTTCAAAATAAATGGGCAACATGCGCACCTCACCCTCGTTGTCGCCCACTGCCGCACTTATTTGGAGACGCCGTTGCGCCCAGACCAGATTTAGGTTGAAAGCCGGACCAAGGGGATCCTTGCGGAATGCCGTACCGGGAATGGTTTTACCGACTTTAGGCAAGATGGTATCGTCCAGGGCAACGCATAACGGTCGCTTACGTTCTGCTAAGCCGCAGTCACCGAGCTGCTCAACCTCCCGGCGCACTTGTGCGAAGATCGCGTTGGCGTTAACACGTGCTTTGGAATAGAGGGAATAATCCGCTGTCCAATCTTCAAATTGTCCGCCCAATACGGTTATCAAGCCGGTGATAGTGTGGCGTCCCGGGCAAATCAAATGAGCCAGCAAATGCTGGCGCAGTCTGTCTGCACAGGATTTGCTTTCGGATACACCACAAGCACATTGCTGCCAGATTTGCTCCCATTGATTCAGGAGTGATGAGTCGTTTTTTTTTCAATGTTGACTGGGGAAGGTGGAGTGACGGGGCGGTGAGCGATGATATTGGCTTTGTTTTCAATGATCCATTCGATCACTTCTCCCTTTTGAAACTCCAACGCTTCGGCTACAGCAGTAGGAAAGTTGATGTAATATTGATCGGCTCCTTTTTTTCGTGCGATCAGTTGGACTTTGGTTGGGTATCCCATGGTATTCCTTTGGTTGATGGTTCGCTAATATCTAGCGCTTATACTAGACTCAAAATCAAGCTCAAAATGCCTTAAAGTTAAGATTTTTCGAAAATTACTAGATCGGAAATCTAGTAAAACCAATCTCGAGGGTCGGGGGGTAAACCCCCTCCGACAAAAGTGCAACAAAGTCTCTTCCCCCCATATTCCAGCTCCGCTGGTGGCACCGCTAAACTGAGACTTGGTTTGGATAGTCATGCCGCCTCCTTAGGAAAGACCTATCGTTCCGAGGCATCGCCCTGAAAGGGCACCATAACAAAGCCCCGGGCAACCACCCGGGGAATTGGGAAAATAATAAAAGGCGAGCCCTGAAGGGGCGGCATTGAAGGACCCGGATCGGAGGAACACGACTTAACACAAATATCGTTTCCGAAGAATGCCGCCCTTTCAGG
>PUNP01000817.1 GCA_003551785.1 Candidatus Brocadiaceae bacterium
AAGTATAGATTATTTAATTTAACAAAATGGCCAACTACATAGAAAAAAATATATAAAGCAGGGTTATTTAGAACACTTAAAAGCAATGCCTGAAAAATCTATAGTATACTGGTATTCACAGAACTATCCATGGTTGAATGATTTTTTTAATATGAGTCAATGGTACTCACAGAGTACTATCGAAGTTGCTACAAGCATTGATTTGGTTAGCGACGGAAGTCCCTCCGCAACTGATTTAGAGAATTCAATCAAAATATACAATGCTTTGCGCGATAAGATTACGGAAGTGCAAGCGACAGATGAGCGATTATGGACATACTTTTGTCATGAAACTTTCTGGGAATATATGAGGTGGCGGTGGCCGGTAACTCAATCTTCAATACAGTGGAGATATTTCGTTAACGGAAACAGCAGTCGCGCCTTGGCTCGAAATGGTATAGCAAGGCTTTGGTGGTTTGCTCACTTGACATACGACCAAAATAGATGTAATCCCTATGAACTGACAGAGGTGTTTTTAAGACACCAAGATATACAGCATAATTTAATTGAGAGAAACTTTGGCAGAAGTCCAGAAGTCCTCCGTGCTACTTTGGAATTTTTGAAAGCACACCCTGAGGTTGCAGGCAAAGATGCATATGTTAAATTGGGAAAAATTCTTAATAGATGGGGTGGTGTCTGTGTTTTAGACTGCCTAAAAACCAAAGAAATTGTAGCATATCTAGAAGCTAAGTTTTCAGAGTCTGCTTAATAATAATTGGTGCAATTTTTTATTGGAAAGTTTTGGTAACCTTGACTGACCACTTATCCAAGCAAGCGCGAAGCCGGAACATGTCCCGAATTAGGAGCAAGGATACAAAGCCGGAGAAGATTGTCCGTTCGCTACTTCACAGAATGGGGTATAGATTTCGACTGCACCAAAGGGAGTTACCAGGGCAACCCGACATTGTTTTACCGAAATATAAAACTGCAATTTTTGTCAATGGGTGTTTCTGGCACCGACATGCAGGATGCAGCCGATGCACTACTCCGAAAACTAATCAACTTTATTGGAAAACCAAATTCGCTCGAAATGTCAAGAAAGATTGCGATAACAGGGTCTTGTTGGAAGAGTTAGGATGGAATGTTTTACTAATATGGGAATGTGAGGTAAAGGATGCTGAAGGCATTTTAAAGAAACTTAAAAAGAATTTACAGCTTTACAGTTAGATTCAATCGAATCGTAATCAATCCTGGCAAATGTTTTCAAAATTGCTTCAAAAATAATCTTTGCACCTGTCGGCGGCACTGCCATGCCAATCTGTTTGCGAACTTGCTGTTTTGATCCCTTAAATTCAAACCAATCTGGAAAACTTTGAAGTCTAGCACGTTCCCTGTTTGTTAAAGGTCTGTGTTCTTCCCAGTGATACACATGAGTTCCGCCGCCGCCGCTGCCTGTTACAGTATATGAAGGTTCACCTGCACTTAAACGCCTGTATATATGGCTCATTCGTGCCTTTTGGCATTTGAGCCGGCAATCGTCGATCATTTTTTTGATTTTGCGGTCCGATAGATGAGATAACTCTCTTTGGTACCAGGGTAAGTCATTCTTGAGTATATTTTGTCTTTCTGTGGGAGGCATATCGAGCAGTTCGTCCAAATACCAGCTATTTTTCCAGGGAGGGGTAAACTTTAGCCGCCACTCTATTCTTGGAGCAGGCTTGTGGATTTCTGAATTCGGTGCTCCGGGCTCAATACCTTTCAAAGCCTGCGCAGCTGTTATATATTTCCCTTTTCTGGTAGTTGGGGTCGGCACTCTAAAGGTAAGGCGTTTATCTTTTCGAATTCCTACTAAGATCATGCGATGGCGATATTGAGGTACTCCATATTCTTCGAATTTATATAGATGTGCAGTTATTCTGTAGCCCTTGCCTCCGGCTTCCTCTAAATCATTGACTATTGTTTTAAATGCCTCGCCTTGATTTGCAGAATGAATGCCGCTGACATTTTCAGCTATAAACCAATGCGGTTTCATTTTATTTAAAGCTATGATTCCAGCCTTATAAAGCTTGCCATATTGGCCGTTAACGCCTCGGCGCTTGCCAACGAGACTAAAATCATTACAAGGAAAACCAAAAGCCAAAGCATTGATTTTTTTATATGCTGTTATATGTTTGTCGCAAAACTCTGCGGCATCAACGTTGATTCCGTTGCCCCCATATTCAGCCACAATATTATGGTTATAAGAAGCTATTGCAGCAGGATCGCTATCAACGCCCCAGATAGGAATAATTGAGAAATTCTCCCCTCTACTTGAGCAAACTGATTCTGCAAGAGCTGCTCCGAGAGCGAGGCCGCCAGGGCCGCAAAATAGTTCGCCAAGTTTGAATTTCATAGAATAATGCCTCCATGCAATTTTTTTTGTATGATACTCCCAACCATTGCTCTTTTCAAGACTAATGTATTTATCTCGAACTTGCCGGCTATAATCCAGCTCAATCGAAATAAACAAATCTCAGCAAATAAATACAGCCTGACCACAGAAGGCAGGCTGTCGGAGGAGGAAAGAATGAA
>PUNP01000098.1 GCA_003551785.1 Candidatus Brocadiaceae bacterium
CGCGCAGGCAGCAATTGCTGAGCTATGACAGCTTGGAGAACGAAAGATAACTGAATCCGCACCTGCTGCTGCTGTTCATGGGGGAAGACGTCGATGATACGGTTAATAGTGCTGATAGTATCGTTCGTATGCAAAGTGGAAAGTCCGAGATGTCCCGTTTCGGCTACGGTAAGCATGGACCGGATGGACTCAATGTCCCGCATTTCTCCTATTTGGACAACGTCCGGGTCCTGACGGAGTATATGACGTAGAGCAATCTTGAATTCCCTGGTATCCTGCCCGACCTCCCTCTGGTTGATAATACATTTTGAATGGACATGCAGATATTCGACGGGGTCTTCGACACAGATGATATGTTTTCGAAAATTTTGATTAATGTAATTAATCATAGCGGCAAGGGTAGTGGATTTGCCGCTTCCGGTCGGGCCCGTAACCAATATCATCCCCCTGTTTCGTTCACTCAGTTCCCGCATCACTTCAGTGGGCAAGCCCAAGTCTTCAAACTCCGGTATCTGATACGGTAAGCGTCGAACTGCTGCTGCGACAGTATTGCGTTGTAAAAAAACGTTAACTCGATATCTGCCTTTGCCGCGTACACCGATTGAACAGTCAAGCTCTTTAGCTTTTTCAAAAGATTGTATTTGCTGTTCGGTGAGCATTGAAAATATCATGTTTTTAGTGCCATTTTCATTAAGATTATCATAACCGGGAACCGGCTGTAAGGTTCCATATTTTCTATATTGAGGCGGCACACCGACAGTTAAATGCAAGTCAGAAGCATCACTATCTTCCATATCGGACAAAATTTTTTCTAAAGTTGAATCCATTAATCAGCCTCCCAGCGGACAAGCCGGAAAAATTTTAGTTATTCGTTTTAGCTCAACATCCCAATATACGCCACTTGTAATCTTAATAACTTCGTGAGTGCATGACTAAATGACTCCGTTTTCCGCCAGCGTCCTATGCATCCCTGCATCTATTCAATGGTATGTGCGGTAATCTCTTCCGGAGTAGTTAAACCCTGTTTAATTTTACGGATACCGCACTCATGCAGAGTTATCATCCCTTCATCTTTAGCCATTTTAAAAAGTTCATCTTCAGGAACGTCCCTGCCGATTGCAGAAGCCATAGATTTAGAAACTTTCAACAGTTCGTAGATCCCGACACGTCCGGAGTATCCGGTATTCATACATCTCTTACATCCCTCTCCTTTATACAGTTGCACATCTTTTTCGATGCCCAACTGGGTTCTTATCGTCTCAGGAACGTCATACGGTATTTTACAATTCTTGCATATCCTTCTGACAAGGCGTTGTGCCATGATGATATTAAGGCAGGAACCCAGCAGATAGGGTTTAACACCCATATCTTTCAACCGGTTAATAGTTGCTACGGCACTGTTAGTATGAATAGTAGACAACACAAGATGACCGGTTAATGCTGCTCTGACAGCTATTTCCACTGTTTCGAGGTCTCTTATTTCACCAACCATGACGATATCCGGGTCTTGTCGCAAAATTGAGCGTAAGGCAGAAGCAAAAGTAAAACCAATCCCAGATTTAACTTGAACTTGATTTACCCCTGGCAATTCATATTCCACGGGGTCTTCAACCGTAATAATATTTTTATCACCGCTTCTGACATAATTGAGTCCGGAATAAAGAGTTGTCGTTTTTCCGCTTCCGGTGGGGCCGGTATTGAGGATTACCCCCTGCGGCGAAGTCAATCCTTCTTCAAAAGCCTTGCGTTGTTCCGGTTCAAATCCCAGTTCGGCCAGGCCAAGCATAAGGTTGCTTTTATCCAGCAGTCTCATAACCACTTTTTCGCCATAAATGGTGGGCAAGGTGGATACGCGAATATCAATGTCTTTATTTTCAATCTTACATCTACCGTCCTGGGGGAGCCGGCGCTCACTGATATCCAACCCTGAAAGAATTTTTATTCGGCTTAAAATAGCGGGGAACATACTTTTAGTAGGCGGCGTAAGGTTATGCAGCACCCCGTCGATTCTGGCGCGGACTTCAACGCTTTTTTTCCTGGGTTCGATATGAAGGTCACTGGCGTTTTTATCAATAGCCTGATGAATGAGCAGGTTGACAAATCGCACTACAGGGGCGTCGAGGGCGTCGGCCTCCAACTCTTCGACGGGCGTAGTATCCTCATCTTCCGCCTCAAACTCTTCCCCTTCCAACAACTCCTGCAAATCTTCCTCAATATTGGACAACCTGCTGTATTCGCGGTCTATGGTCTCCTCAAGTTCTTTGCGGTCAGCCAAAACAGAGTCGACAGGATATCCGGTATTGCTGGAGATGCTATCCAGTGCTACCAGATCCAGATGGTCGGTAACGGCCACTTTCAAAGAATTATCACCAACTTCAAGCGGCAGTATCGTAAAGCGACGTGCAAATTTTTCAGGAACTAACTGCAACACCGACGGATCGATTTCATCAATTGAATCGAGTGTAATAAAAGGCATGTCAAGCTGCTCGGAAAGTGCGCGATATACTTCATGCGATGATATGCCGTATTTATCAATAAGGATTTCGCC
>PUNP01000515.1 GCA_003551785.1 Candidatus Brocadiaceae bacterium
AAGATCCCATCGGAGCATATGTATCGGTCTTAAGGTCTGAACAAGCATGGGACGATATCAAGAATTTTATAGAAAAAGGACTGCCGGCCGAACGGGAGATTATTCGAGATATATTGCTGGAAGCGCAAAAAAGGCAAGGTGTTTTGCGGGATGATAAGACTGCGAAAGCTGAGTTTGAAGATACTATGGCAAGATTTGCAGAAAATGCTTTTGGAAGGTTTGTTTTTCTTAAAGAAATAGGAGAAGAAAACTATGCACGAGAATATATACAATCTTTAAGGGATATTGAACCGGAAGAATATCTAAACGTTGCATATGATGCTTCATACCCCTATTTTAAGCAAGGAATTTCCACGGAGAATCTTAATACATTCCGTAATCATCAATCGCACCTTACCCCTGTATTGTTAGCGGCTCATGAGGATGAATGGGACCGTATCATATCTGCCTATGAAAGGGCACTGCCGAAGGTGGCAGATATTTTTGATGAAAAATATGAGCATAAAGAAGTTTCCGATATAGCGAATTGGGGCGAATTCTATGGTATGACATATATGCTGCACCATGAAAATATAAGCAGACTACAAGAAAGAAATATTTCACTTTGGGATGCCATAGAATTTGTTGCTGCAAACGACTGGGTGATTACGACAGATCACGCACAAGAGAGGGGTTGGCTGGTGTTGGCTGAAGAGCTTACCAATATTTCCGGCCCTTCACTTGTGGAAGATGGAGAGACGCTTCAAGAAGAAATGACCCTTTTTGATTGGTGCAAAATCGACCCGTCCTATTTCTGGTTGGTAACACATGATGGTTCTCCCGGCGCTGAATACGCAAAAAAAACGCTTGAGAAATACGCTGATACGGATATAACGGCCGTTCTCATGTTGAGTTATGCTGATCCGGATATGCATATTGACCCCGCATTGAAAGATCCAATTTGGTTTGAGGATGACCAGGAAAAACGCCCTGAAGGTTTGCTGGACGTTGCACTCGAAGCTTTAGTTCGCTTTGATCAGGAAATTGAGGTACTGGATTCAGATGGAGAGAGTTATGATGCCGCACGTGGGATTTTATGGTCGTATCGTGATGACTTGGTTTTTAAAGAAAAGCTGGTAGAACTGGGCCCCATTCTTATCCCGGCCATAACCGCGGAGAAGAGAGCGTGGGAACTTATTAGAGATGATTCGAATTTTATTGGGAGATACGTTGATGAAGATGGTAATCCGCGCCGCATCTGGTGGCGATGGATACCAGGCGGGGGCATAATATGGGTAATAGGAGAGGGAATTGAGGGAAGATTTATCTGGAGGGATTTTGTTTGGGTTGGGAAAGATGTTCTTATTTTTACACCCATAGGAGTAAAAGCAAAGTCTGCCCTTGCCGCAAAATCTGCTTATGCTGCCGGTGCAGCAAAGACGGGCACCGGAGCCGGTATAGCTGCAAAAGGTGGTCTGAAGACAAAGATGCTCGCTTCCAGCGGTATAAAAACGAATCCGAAGTGGGCTACTTATCTGGCTAAAGCGGGGGGAGGCATGCTTAACCATCCAATAACAACAGCAGTGGGAGTAGGTTCAGCTTTTTATTTTCTAGCTCCTGATAGCGTTGTGGATGTTGCTATAGAGAGAGTTACTGATCGAACAAAAAACATAGTAGTATCCACAGCGAAAATGGCAGGGGAAACGGCTGCGAAATCTGTTTTGGCTGGACTGAGTGTCCCCAAAGAATTGGCGGAAGGAAATCCGATATTATTACCGGCCTACTGGGGAATAATGATTCTCATCATGCTTTTGATCATTACGCTTCCTTTGATTTTACTTAAGGTTTATCTGTCACCGGTATACTGGGCATTTAAATCTATAATTATGCCACCAGTAAAAGCTGTGCACAAAACGTCAAAAAGCATAATAGAAAAACGATTTAAGAGGAGAGATGGTAAACATGAATAAAAAAAAAGAGGAAGCTCAGGCTTCACGGTTTCGTCTCGGTATTTTTGGTGATACAGGTGCTGGAAAAACTGTTTATATGACCGCCTGGTACTGGGCTGCACAGACAGGGCAGCTTCCCGAAGGTATCAACGTTCGACCTGCAGATAATTATTCTGCTCGATACTTAGGAGATAAGGTTGCTCTGATCCGCAGCGGAGAATGGCCAAGAGGGACTGTAGATTCCAGCGAATGGATCAAATTGCTAATTGACGAAAGTGACGACACTGTTTTGGTCCGGACAAGGGATTTCCGGGGCGGCGATTTTGGTGAAGCATTTTATCGTGGTGATAAAAAGCAGGCTGAAGAGTTTGTCTGGAACCTTTTTGAAGGCTGTAATGCCTATATATTTTTAGTCGATCCCGGCCGCATAAAGAAAACATTCGACGATCATCAGGATAAAGAAGCTCAAAAAACACGCGAAGGGATTGTGTCTGGAATACTCCCGGCTTTAGAAATTCTTCGTCAGAAATCCAAGTTTTTCAAATTGTTTCATCATCCCGTAGCAATTGTGTTTACGAAATGTGACCTGCATCCGGAAATATTGGAAGAACCAGAGGAA
>PUNP01000109.1 GCA_003551785.1 Candidatus Brocadiaceae bacterium
GCGCTGATGATGGTGGACGATCCCGGACTGCTCGAGGACCTTTTTGAAGCCATCGGCTCCACTCTCGTGCATCATTACGCGACCGTGGCGCGGCATAAAAGCGTTGGAGCGTGCATAGGCAACGACGACTGGGGCTTCAAGACACAGACCATGCTGCCACCGGACGCCATGCGACATTACGTCTTTCCCTGGCACCGCCGCATCGTTGAAACGGTGCACGCCGCCGGCAAACCGATCATACTCCATTCATGCGGACAACTGCGGGATGTCTACGATGATATAACAGATGATATCGGCTATGACGCCAAACATTCCTATGA
This sequence comes from Candidatus Brocadiaceae bacterium, assembly GCA_003551785.1. Next base: position 321 of record PUNP01000109.1, read on the forward strand.
AGATGCGATCCAGCCGATCGAACAGGCCTACGAGCAGCTTTGCGGACGCATCGCCCTGCTGGGCGGTATCGACCTTGATTTTGTCTGCCGGCGCACACCGAAGGAAATCTATGAACGGAGCCGCGCCATGCTGCAGCGCACCGCCGGACGCGGCGCTTACGCCCTGGGCACGGGCAACAGCGTGCCGGAATACGTGCCCGACGAGCATTACTTCGCCATGATCGCCGCCGCCCTCGACGAGCGGTAGCCCGGTTATTTCACGCGTTCCGGAGGTCAGTTCGAGGCGTGGCGACAAAGTCGACCCTGCAGGGTCCCCGGGAACCGCAACGAAGAAATGCGAGAGAAAAACGAAAAAAAATATGCCGGCCGGGGAGGTCAGAAATTAAAATACGCCATCGACCGTCTCGGCCGGAACCTCAACGGCAAGGTGGCCGCCGATTTCGGCTGCAGTATCGGAGGATTCACCGACTGCCTCCTGAAAGAAGGCGCGGTGAAAGTCTATGCGGTCGATACCGGATACGGTATGCTCGAGTGGCGGCTGCGATGCGATGAGCGGGTTGTCGTAATGGAGAGAACCAACGCCATGCACGTGAAGCTGCCGGAGAAAGTCGATATCGTCACCATCGACGTCGCATGGACGCCCCAGAAGCACATCCTCCCGGCCGCGCTGGAAGCGGTACAGGAGGGCGGGACCATTCTTTCGCTGTTCAAACCGCAGTATGAGGCCCCCCCCTCTCTGGTGCGCTGCGGCATGGTCGCGCCGGAAGATTTTGACACCGTCCTTGAACGCACGCTCCGGGAACTGCGGGCGGGCGGAATAAGCGTGGTGGATACCGTACGGCTGCCGCAGCCGCGGAAACGTAAAAACCTCGAGGCCGTTCTGCACATCAGGAAGCGAACCGATTGATCCGGGCGGCCCTGCCAAATTGACAGAAGAGATGGGAGCTCGTGAAACCTTCTGTCGGATTGACAGTGGAAACGGAATACGGAAAGCCGCAGGGCGGGAAGCAGAGAATCCACCGCCACAGAGAAAAAAAGTGCGCAGAACGCCGCCATTCCGCCGCGGAAACGCAATGCATCGATGTACCTGCCGGTTGAGAGTTTTGTTTTGCACAATATGGCATACGGTTTGCTTATTAAAACGGCAGGTCATTGTTGTATCAATTTCCAGACAGCTTATTTCCCCGAAAAAGTTTTGGAGGATGAAAGATGCCGGCGAAACAGATGGTATATGAACAGCAGGCGAGAGAGAGCGTTCTTGAAGGCGTAAAGAAACTGGCCCGTGCGGTCAAGTGTACACTGGGTCCCCGCGGGCGGGCGGCGGTTCTGGATAAAGGTTTCGGCAGCCCCAATATCACCCGGGACGGTGTGAGTGTTGCCGAAGAAATTGACCTGGAGGACAAGTATGAGAACCTCGGGGCGCGGTTGCTCCGCGAAGCCGCATCGAAGACCAATGACGATGCGGGAGACGGCACAACGACCGCCACCGTCCTGGCAGAGGCCCTTGTCAACGAAGGGATGAAATATGTTACAAGCGGCATCGATGGCATGAGTCTGCGTCGCGGACTCGATAAAGCCGCTGACGCCGTACTGAAAGAATTGGAAAACCGCAGCAAGCCGCTGGGCGAGAGCGAAGATATCGAGCATATCGCGTCGATAGCCGCAGGGAACGACCGGGAAGTCGGCAAGATGATCGCCGACGCTATGGACCGGGTAGGCCGTACCGGCGTGGTGACCGTTGAAGAAGGGCGCAGCATGGAAAGCTACGTGGATGTCGTGGAAGGCATGCAGTTCGACCGCGGCTATATGAGTCCCCAGTTTATCACTGACGAAGACCGGATGGAGTGCGTGCTGGAGGATTGTTATGTGCTGCTCTATGAGAAAAAACTCTCCTCCGCCGGCGGGATCGTTCCACTTTTGGAGAAAGTGAGCGGGGAAGACAAACCGCTGTTGATTATAAGCGAGGACGTGGAGAGCGAGGCTTTAGCAACTCTGGTAGTCAACAATGCCCGCGGTGTCCTGAACTGCTGCGCGGTGAAAGCGCCCGGATACGGCGACCGCCGCAAGGCGATGCTTGAAGACATCGCTATCCTGACGGGCGGGCGGCCGATCTTCGAAGATCTGGGCATTGAGCTGGAAAATGTCGGCATAAGCGACCTGGGCAAGGCGGCTAAGATAACGGTGACCGATGATGATACGATCATAGTCGGCGGCGCCGGCAAA
>PUNP01000715.1 GCA_003551785.1 Candidatus Brocadiaceae bacterium
ATCACTTCCTCCGATCCGGCACACGCCTCAACATAGGGTTAACCGCCTACCGGTTCAAAGATTCAGATGAACTTGAGGACAGAACGGGCGCACTCATGCTTTCAGGAGGAGTATTCGGACGCATTGAAAACAGGATTACCGGGGAAGCCGGAGTTAACCTGACGAAATACGATATCCACTCCAACCCTTCCCTTTCGGGTAATGCGCGGGTCAATTATGAACTGACCGGCAGGGATACCGTATCGCTGGATTATACGCATTTAGATGCCATTTTTGCCGCAAATACCGGCAGTGCTCTGGAAGAAAAAATTTCCTTCGACCGCTTCCGGCTGGAATGGAGCGGGCAGCCACCCCAGGCGGCTAGCCGCCGACCTTTTACGGAACGCTTCTTCTTCAACGGACATGTGAGTTACGGGTTTTATTCCGACGGCCCGCGCCAGACAGCGCTGAATATTCAGCCGGCTTACCGCTTCAGAGAATCACCAAGCATCGATTTGAAGGGAGGATACAGAGGATTGTACTATTCCTCTGAATCGGATCACTACTGGTCACCCAATGCCCATGAAGGACCATTTGTGGGAACGGAAATCGGAGGCAATATAACCGAAAAACTCACGTATAATTTTGATGTCGAACTTTTCTTCCCTGAAGGATCGACCTCCAGGTTGATCGCACTGACACTCCGAAGACCTTTCGGCGAGGAAGAAAGTCTCTCCGCCGCACTGAACATGTATTATTCTATGTCGCCCCGGGAAGATGATCGCTACCGCAGCTCCGGCATTATGCTCGACGCAACGCTGTTCTTTTGATGATAGGTTTGAAAATGAAAAAAACAAATATAAATAATTTGAACATGTGGCTAAAAGCTTGGGGGAACTCATCGCAGATATCAGCTCGCCCCTCCACGCTGGTGCTGATTATCGTGCTATCCATACTTACCCTGTCAAACTCCTACAGCAGCACGATACCCGAAATCCCTATCAGCCGTGTCGGCATAATTTCCGATGATGAGGAACTGCCTGGAGAGGATGTCAGCGAACAAGACGAACAGGAACGTTTCCAGGAAGGCCCCTTACTGTGGCAGAATTATCTGGATGCGCTCGGTATACAAGCGGAAGTCATTGAATTGGAAGACATTGATGACAGCATTGAGCGTTTTGATATGCTGGTTTTACCTGATATTCGCCACATTGATGCTGACGCAAGGGATGTGTTATTAGGATTTGTCCAAGCCGGCCATTCTCTGATTTTAACCGGCAAATCAGGATATTATTCTGAAGGGACGGGCCGTCCCCTGGCGGCGGAACTCGGATTGCGGTATTCCGATTATGGTGACGGAGAAAGCACCAGTTGGTGGGCGGTTTTTGATCAACCGTCCTATTTCAGCTCGGGTATCCCCCGGATGCAGCACCTCTCGATCGAAGAAAAAAATCCTGTCAGTATCAGCACTGAAGAACCAGGCATAGCGTTTTGGCTCGACAGTGATCCGGGGGTAGCCAAATACGGCGAATCAAAAAATCAAATCGCCGTTTACGCCGATAATTACGGCAGCGGACGTTTTTTGTGGTCAGGATTCTCGTTAGAAAGCGCAGGAGGCGACATTTATTCGAATGAAGCGTTCCTGAGGCTGCTGCTGAACGCGCTGAATTGGTTTTCCAGGCTGCCCACGGCCAATTTAGCTCCCTGGCCCTCGCCCTACCGGACGGCCGCTATTTTTTCCATGGACGTTGAAGAACAGTTCGCTAACATACGACGTGTGCATGATGTGAAAGAAATACCCGCCATCACGTATTTCATTCTGACCAACCCCGCAGGGATTCACCGCGACTTCCTCCGAGAAATCGCTCAAAGTGAACATACACACGTTTCCATGGCGGTTCATGGAGACAACCATGACATTTTTATCGAACAGTCTCCTAAATCCCAACGGGAACGGCTTCAGGGCACTTATGAGGATGTTATCGACTTCATCGGGCGACCTCCGGCGGGTATTCGACCACCGGAAGAAGCATATAACTATTACACTTTACGTGCACTGGTCGAAGTAGGATACCGATATATTCTGGCTAATGACACACCGGACAGAGCGGAACCGCGCGTGATAACAGTCGAAGGTAAACCTCTCGTCCAGTTCACTATGCTGAACCATGACGATGTTGAATTTATCCTTATGCCGGATAACCCGCCCGTCTCCGATGTCATCGAAAACTATCACAGGGATATGGACGGGACTTTCACGCGTGAAGGGCTGTACATCAACAACTTCCATTCCCAGATTTTAGCGACGGAACAGTATATCGGCGTCCTGCCGCCGCTTATTGAATATGCCCGTTCCGCGGGAGCCTGGATAGTGAACTGTTCGCAGATGATGGAATGGTGGCTCCAACGCGAACGTGTCCAACTGCATCTTCTGGATAGAGACGACAGGGAAATACACCTTCGTGTGATAAACACCGGCCGAGAGACGGTCGAGGGAGTCGTTGTCGAGATTTGGCTGCCGGAGGATATCAGAGATATGGGCTATGACACCGCTTACCTGGAAG
>PUNP01000487.1 GCA_003551785.1 Candidatus Brocadiaceae bacterium
AAGCCGCACTGGAAGAGTTCTCGGACCTAACCTGGTCGGTAAGAGCTCATAAGGACAAGATCAAGGAAGGAGATGGTGTCATTATCTGGGTGACAGGGCAAAACGGCGGATGCTATGCCTTGGGCGAAGTGATCGAAGCTCCTTTTGAGGCGACTCACGATGCTGAGGACGATAAGTATATTATCGGTGGATATGAAGCTTCGGAGTTGAGATGCGGGGTAAATATCACCCATAATCTCGTGAATAACCCCATTCGAAAGGATGAAGTTGAAAACAAGCCTGAACTGGCAAATCTTAAAGTTGGCAGACAGGGCACGAATTTTACGGCGACAGAAACCGAGTTTGAAACTCTTAAGGGGATGGCTGATACGAAGCTGAAAAGTGCTGATTTAAATGGGGAGAGAAACAATTTGCCTGAAGGTTTCGGGTGGGTTCCTTTTTATAATGAACTGGCACGAAAATTACTTGATTACCGCAATCGGCAGAATGATTTAATTGATATCTTAAAATATGCAAATGATAAGATTTCAGAAGAATTTAAGTCTTTAAAGGGTATAAAAATTGAGGATCGGCCGGCAGAAGGACAAACAGAACCTTTAGAAGTTATGGATCCTTTCACCTTTTTTGCTTCTTTCAATCGTTATGCTTCCTTTCAGCCCCGAAAAAGATATTTGCAACTGATATCTGAAAAATTGCGGATCCAATCTAATGTCCCTGATATTTTTTCAGGTGTTCCTACGGTTCAACCCCAATCAAGCTGGTTTTTTGGTTGGAAATATAAGAATCCCAACCGTAATCTTGATCCTCTCTGGGACCTTGCCCAAAAAGTGGTGGAGGGTGATCCATATGGGATTTCAGAAGTCTTATTTAAGAAGTGCTTGAATATAAAAACGGTTGGTTTGGCAAAGTTGACACAAGGAATGTTTTCAATGAATCCAGAGCAATTTTTACCTTTTGACCAAAACACCTGCACTTATTTGGAATCGCAGGGAATTGCAGAAGATATAGTATCGAGATTGAAAAAAGAGAAAGGTTATAGTGATTATTTGGAATTGCTGCGTGCGGTAAAAGATAATTTCTCCGATCCTTTTTATGTGATTTCGCATCTTTCATACGAGTTTTGCCACAAGGAATCCGAAGTAATAAAAGAGGAAGATGAAGAACATGTTCCCGATTCACCAAATCAAATAATAGATTATAAAGCTAAAATTTCCGTTTCAAATCTGCATCAGAATTTCCCTATTGACATGGCCGAAGCTCTCTTGCATTTTCCCCCTGATATGCAAAATGACCTGAACAATCAGATCGATACGGCGCTTAAGGCCGGGAAACATATCATCCTGATAGGACCGCCCGGCACCGGAAAATCTAAACTCGCAAAATTTATATGCGAACAGTACCAAAATACGGAAGATGCTTTCTTCACCACAACCGCTACTTCCGACTGGACAACCTACGATACGATCGGCGGCCTTATGCCAGATCAGGACAGCGCGGGCGATGAACTCACTTTCAAGCCGGGACTGTTCCTTGACTGCTTCCGGTTGAATGCCGAGCCGGTTAACCGATGGCTCATCATCGATGAAATCAACCGTGCCGATATCGATAAGGCCTTCGGCGCACTGTTCTCCGTGCTCGCCGGTGACTCAATCCAACTTGCCTACACCCAAAACGGTCAACGAATAGAGATCAGGCCGCAGCAGTCCGATGCCGAGGGGCTTCAAGGTGAATATGAAGCGATAGCACCGCTGAACCATCTGTATGTTATCCCCAACGACTGGCGTCTTATAGCTACCATGAATACTTTCGATAAAACATCACTCTATGAGATGAGCTATGCCTTCATGCGCCGTTTTGCCTTCATTCCCGTCGGAGTGCCAGTTATTGAGGATTTGGGGGAGCAGGACTGGGCGGCGTATTGTAATGTCTGGGATGTTGATGTTGAGAGCGATGACCTGGGCAAACTCAAAATGTATTGGAGAATTATTAATGAATCCCGCTCAATAGGACCCGCGATTGCAAGGGACCTGCTGCAATTTGCAAGCCAAAGCAGCGGTGATTGGGCGTCCGCGCTGATCATGTATGTCTTCCCGCAGTTCGAGGGACTGCTGGAGAACAAGCAGACGGAGTTCGTCAGAAAGATCGTGAAAGAGATGCCGGAGAGGGATAAGAAAAAAGTGCTCACCCATGCCGCGGATTTCTTCGGTATATCGCGTGAAAAGCTTGAGGAACCGGATAAGGAGGTACGGGACTGATGGTTGTTGCTGCGGAAACTCTGATCGAAGAGATTAAAAATGACTTCTGTCATTATCTGCGCCAGGGGTTCCGCCCCGATAGCCTCGTGGCTGAACTGCCACAACTCAATATCGAGGATGTGGAGACACTCCTGAACGTGCACTTTCTGATGACGGATAGCGTGCAAAAATTCGTCGAACGGCTCCCGGAAAGGCTACGGCGTATCAAAACCAGCACGGAGAAACGGCGCGAGAGTCTGCGGGGACAGGTGCGCGGGCAGATACGGTGGGGGCCTACTCTGACCAGG
>PUNP01001015.1 GCA_003551785.1 Candidatus Brocadiaceae bacterium
GAGCGCGGGCGCCAAAACGGAAATGTATCGAGCGGTCAAAGCATATGGCGTCATTTGCGAAGAAGCGGTATCCAACCAGCTTCTGGCGGTTATCGTTTCCCGGGTTTTTCTGCACGTAATACGGCATATCGGAGAAAAGCGCCGACAGGGGTCTGTAGGTATGGCCACCGTATGATGTTCCGAAGGTGTCTTCACCTCCGATACCGCGCAGAAAAGCCGGATATGTTCCGGCTCCGTCGAGGTAGATGTTATCCGAGCCCGCATGGCTCCACCGCATAATATCGCGGTCATGCAGCATATCAACGCTGTATGCGAACCCGGCAAGCCGTCCGGGGCCGTTGGCGTCGAGGATGAAAAAATCATCTTGATAGTCGCGAGCCGGCGCTTCGCGTCGCCAGCGGGAACAGAATCTCATCTCCTCTTCGAGTTCGGCATCCGGATAGGAGTGCCAGTCAATTATACAAAAAAGATTCGATTTTCGGCCCGAGTCGTTTTCGATCTCAACTCTTGCCGAGCGGGAGAACGGCATGGGAAAATAACATGTGAAGCCGTTATGGGATTTTGAAGCTAAGAACGGTGTGTTTACCGTGTAGGCCGCCCGGTCTTTATTTTCTTCCCAGTATCTCGAGTATCTTTCAGAAAGATTATGCATAACACCGAAGAAATCAGCCAGTGGCGACTCGACATGGGGCGTTTTGGCACCATCAAAGTATATCCGCAAGATCAGCTCACGACCGATATTTGTGCCGGTCATCCACAGGCGCTTTATGCATCCAGGGCCGGGTAGTTCGGCAAGTTGTTCGAAGCCATTTACGCCGAAACGGCGCGATATGCGCCTCGGAACGGCTTTTTCCGGCAAATTAAGTCCCCAATCAAAAAAACTTTTTGTTCTGTTCATCATTTTATTTCCTTTTTGACTTGTGGGTTAATCAAATTCATCTCGTCTAATTCTCCCAGGCGTGCTTTGCGTATGTTTTCAATACAGCATAGAGCCATACGCCGGCAGGCTTCGCTGGTGCTGCTACCGATATGTGGGGTAGTTATGATGCCTTCGAGCGTTCTAAGGTCACGTGCCGGATCGATCGGTTCGTACGGTTCGACTTTAAATACATCCAGAGCGGCGCCGGCCAGGTTGCCGCCAGCAACTGCGTCATACAAAGCGTTTTCATCCACCGGCCCGCCGCGCGAAGTGTTGACCAGAACAGCATCTTCGGGGATAAGCTTTAAGCTCTTCGCGTTGATCAGGTTTTCCGTGGAAGGAGTATTAGAAATATGCAGGGATACAAAATCGGCTTCTCTCACCGCGGCGGCAAAGTCAGTGGTAAATTCATCGAAGATATTGACATCTTCAATGTCTCTGATGTCATGTCCGATAACGCGCATCCCGGAAAATGTACTCTGCTTTATCATACTCCAGATCGGTAACGGCAACTTTAACCATTTATCATCTCCTTTGCTCTACGGGCACCGTCAGCCAGGTAAAAGGTGTCCGTGCCGAGAGCAATAACTTTGTAATTTTGCTCTTTGGCCTGCTGCACGCTTTCCCGCGTGGGTGTCACGATATGTCGGTCAGCGGGTTTACCTGCTCGTTTGTCGTTATATCTATCTTACGAGGATTCGGTATCAATTGCAAAAGCATTACAAACATTTGCGGTGATTCCCCCTGCAGAAAATGCCCGGCGGGTAGTGTGCTCGCTCTTGATTCCTGATGGAATCCATTGTACATGAGCACCGCCAAACGGCCGGCTATTTCCAAAGTAAAATGAATAAATCATGCTTAAGCACGAGGAGCTGCGGATGGAGTTCATGACGTATTATCACAGCATCGTCAATCTCGCCCGCGCGGCGTTTTTTCCCGTCCGCGAGGCGGACAAAGATGAACTCGTCGCCGAAGTTCTGGCAAAGAGCTGGAAGGTCTTTCTGAAGTATCACGGGAAGTGCCGGATGAACGCTTCTTTTATCGCCTACTTTCCCATCGAGCAGACCCGCGCGAAGATACACTTTAACGGGGAGAACACGACCGACGTCCTGTCGCCCAGAGCAAAGCACGTGGGAAAAGTTGACACTGCGATCGTGGGCGATTTCAGCCCCTATACTGAAGCGCGGTCGGTTAAAGAAGACCCGGCCGAGTACGTGCGGGTAAAAATCGATTTTAACGAGTTCGCTTCCGGCCTTACGCTCAACCAGCTAAAAGTTTACCACTTGATGGTAAAAGGTTACCGACCCGGAGAAATCGCACGAAAACTCGGCATAACCAGAGTTGCAGTGTTATAAACAGGCAGAAATCGATCCAAAGAAATATGAGGGAAAAGATAGCGGAATATGCAGCCGCTTAATTACACAACGGGGTTATGTTTGCAACGGCCGGAATTATCGGCGATAATAAAAAAAAGAGAAAAAGCTTTCTACCGGAGGATATACCATGACACAGCTTCTCAATAAAGCGTTTGTAAAGGCAAATCAGTTGCCGGGCGACATTCAGCGTAAGTCCTCAGTAAACCACGTCTCACACCTGGGAACGCGGACGTCTCGTCCGCATTAA
>PUNP01000077.1 GCA_003551785.1 Candidatus Brocadiaceae bacterium
ATCAACTCAGGGCTGAGTTCCATACTGATGAAGAACCTGATACTTCTGAAAAGATGAAAATTAGGAAAGATATAGCTAGAATTTTGACAATTCTTAGGGAAAGAGAATTGGAGTTGAAACTGTAGTTACTACTATTTTTTACAGCACATTTATTGTGAGTTTGATAAAATGAGAAAGCGAGCACAAGGACTGGTTAAAAGCGCTAAGATGGATAAAACTATCACTGTTAATATTGAGCGGTTGCAGAAGCATCCCAGGTATGAGAAATATGTAAGGTATAATTCATCTTTTAAAGTTCACGATCCTGCTAATACAGCTAATGAAGGCGATCTGGTTGAAATTGAAGAGTGCAGGCCAATTTCTAAAAATAAATCGTGGAGACTGGTTTCTATTAAGAAAAGATCCGCTGAAACTGCAACTGTCGAACTCTGATTGTTATTTATTTAATCTTTTAGTTTGGACGATTTGAGGTTAGTGTCATGATTATGGAGCAAACTTTGCTAAGAGTAGCTGATAACAGTGGAGCGAAAACTGTTAAATGCTTTAAAGTACTCGGTGGAACAGGCAGACGTTATGCCAGTGTAGGCGATGTTATTGTGGGTAGCGTTCAAACTATAGTACCGGGAAGTGATATTGCTCGAGGTGAAGTAGTTCGGGGAGTTGTGGTAAGAACGAAGTCTGCTATTCGGCGTAGAGATGGTAGTTATGTCCGTTTTGATGGTAATGCTATCGTGATTTTAAATGAGGATGGGAATCCGAGAGGTTCTCGGATATTTGGAGCTATACCGAGAGAGTTACGTCAAGAAAATTACATGAAAATTATTAGCCTCGCGGCTGAAGTGGTTTGAGCTATGGCAAAAAAAAATATAAAAAATAAAAGAAATAAACTCAACATTCGCTCTGGTGATAATGTAGCTGTTATTGCCGGGAATGATTTGGGCGTGCGCGGCACAGTAATGCGAACTTTACCTGAGAAAAATAAAGTGGTTGTTGAAGATGTCAATATTCGCTATGTTCATGAAAAAGCGGGTACTCAAGGACGTAGGCAGGGGGAGAGAGTCGAAAAGGAAATGCCGGTTGATGTCTCCAATGTAATGTTAGTTTGCCAAAACCGCGAATGTGAAAAATATGATAAACCTGTCCGAATTCGACGTAAAAGGTCCGGGGACAGTGGTTTTCAAAGACTTTGTGTGAAATGTGGTAATGCTATTGAGTCGGCTTAAATTGCATAATTGAACTTTTCAAGATAATAATTAGGTTACTCCAATGAATGATACGGCAGAGAATAAAAATCAAGATATTGCAGCCATACCCCGGCTATACGTTGATTACAGGGATAATATGGTTAGCCAGTTAATGGATAGCTTGGGAGTCTCAAATAAACTGGCTATTCCGAGATTGGATAAAATAGTTCTTAATATGGGTGTCGGAGCAGCTAAGGAAGATGAAAAAATTCTTAATGAGGCTGTTGAGGTTATGTCAATTATAGCTGGACAAAAGCCGGTAATTACACGTGCACGAAAAAGTGTTGCCGGGTTTAAGTTAAGAGCCGGGATGCCTATCGGCTGTAAAGTCACCCTGAGGAGAAACAGGATGTATGAATTTTTTGATAGATTGATTAACATCGTATTCCCAAGAATACGAGACTTCAGAGGTTTTTCCCCTAAGGCTTTTGATGGCAGTGGGAATTATAGCCTCGGACTTGACGAATACGTCGTTTTTCCTGAAATCGACCCCGATAATTATACAAATATTTTTGGGTTGGATGTGACTATATGCACTACAGCTAAATATGACGATGATGCTAAGGTTCTTTTTGATTTGTTAGGTTTCCCTTTCACTAAGTAGTTTTGAGTTAAGCTTAGAAGGAGGTTGGCAGTTTATGGCGCGAAAAACACAGATTGTAAAAACAGAGCGTAAAAATCCGAAGTTTTCTACCAGATACGTTAATCGCTGCTCTTTATGCGGTCGCTCGAGAGCTTATATGCGTAAATTTAAAATTTGTAGAATTTGTTTTCGTAAATTAGCCAGTGAAGGGAAAATACCTGGCGTTAAGAAAGCTAGTTGGTAATATACAAGAGGAATATTAAAAATGATGACAGACCCTATCGCGGATATGTTGACCAGAATAAGAAATGCTTTAGTAATTGAGGCCGACTTCGTTGAAATGCCCGCCTCGAAAGAGCGTAATGGGATTGCTGATGTACTGAAACGTGAAGGTTATATAAAAGATTACAAAGTTATTGCTGACGGACCACATTCTTTACTGAAAATCTACTTGAAATATGGCCCTGTTGGTAAAAAGGTCGTGCGGAAAATTCAAAGAGTTTCTACTCCGGCACGTAGAATCTATCGGCCTGTTTCCGACTTAGGCTATGTGGCAAACGGGATGGGTATCTCTGTAGTCTCTACAAGTCAAGGGATTTTAAGTGACCGTGAGTGCCGTATGCACAATGCTGGTGGAGAGGTTATTTGTATTGTTGAATGATTATTTTGCAACTTATTTTGCTGTATGAGGTTAAGTTATGTCTAATATGCTGA
>PUNP01000717.1 GCA_003551785.1 Candidatus Brocadiaceae bacterium
AGTCCATGGATGCCAACCCAGGGGATCGTGCCGCCATATAGCTCCCTTTTCCCGAACCAATCAGCTCGGGAGCCGAATTTATATGATTTCCTCGCATTGCATATAACCGGTATGCCAATATGTCCCGCGGAGACGAGATTTTTCATCTCGGACAAAACGGGTTTGGCCATATTATTGAGCATGGCAATGCAGGCAATATCTTTATCACGGAAGGCCCTGTAAAGGCGTTCTAAGTGAGCTCGATTGATAGCGAGAGGTTTCTCGCAGATGCAATGAACTCCGGCCTCGGCGGCCCTCAGAGCAGCGATACCGATTTGATCTATCCGGGTGGAAATGATTGCCAGATCAGGTTGAATATCTTCGATCATTTGTTCATAATTTCCAAATATATCAGCCTCTTTGCAAATGTCAAACCTCTGTTTCAAATCTTCAGGCGAATCCTCGGGAGCTGCGGGAGCCATACCGCTAACCCGGCATGACTCGATAGGGGAATTGCCCAATTCTCGTAATACATCACCGATATGCCCCATGCTTCCAATTGTCACTACTTTGAAATCATCCATGTCCTTTATCTGTACCTCTAAACGGAAAAATTAAATTAAATCCTTCGGTCCAAAAGGGTCATCTAATTGCTCTAAACGAAACATAACACCTGGTAAGAACCTGATAAGGGTTTCGGGGGTAAGTGCGGTTTGACCAACTTCATCAGCGCCAAGGTCACCCGCGATCCCATGTACTAAAACACCAAGGCAGGCAGCATCAAGGCATGACATGCCCTGACCAATAAATGCACTGATGATTCCTGTGAGGACATCGCCCATTCCACCTGAAGCCATACCAGGATTACCTGTTGTATTCAGATAGCTCGTATTACCATCAGTCACTATCGTTTCATATCCCTTCAAAACGGTGACAACTCCGAACTTTTTCGCTGCATCAATAGCGATCGTGTGTCGTTGTTCCTGAACGGCGGCGGGGCTGTCTAATCCTATTAAACGTGCCATTTCTCCCGGATGCGGGGTGATAACAGCCGGTGCATTACGCTCTTTCAATGCGTCCGGCTCATGGCTCAGTGCGTTTAATGCGTCGGCATCAATGACCAGCGGCTTTCTGATTTCGCGGGTGCAAATTGTAACCATTTCAGCAGTTTCCGGTTCCTGCCCAAGTCCCGGTCCAATTGCACAGACATCGGATTTTTCGGCTAACTGGTCTATCTCCGGAACAGCTAAAAGCGAAACAGCTCCGTTATCATTTTCAGTAAGCGGCAAAGACATGATACTGGCACGGTAGAATTCGCCGACCAGCGCAAGACTTTCGGGTAAAGCAAGAGTGATGAGTCCCGCCCCGGCGATTTGAGCTGCATGCGCAGCAAGGCAGCCGGCACCACTCATTCCCGGCGAACCGCCGACTATGGCCACGCGTCCAAATTCTCCTTTATGCGCATTCAGTCTCCTGGGAGGTAAGTTTTTCAGTTGCCTTAACTCTTCCAAAACATATTACCTCATGAAATAAAAAAGATGTTTAACTTCCGACAGCCAATGAATTGATCATGGCGGCAATATAACCGGCCCCGAAGCCGTTATCAATATTGACAACCGTCACTCCGGCAGCACAACTGTTCAGCATAGTCAGCAAGGGGGCAAAACCGCCCAGGCTCGTGCCATAACCCACACTTGTCGGGACGCCAATGACCGGCCTGGCTGAAAGGCCGCCGACAACGCTGGCAAGCGCTCCTTCCATACCGGCAACCACGACTATCACATTCGCACGGCGGATAACTTCACCGTAGCGCAGAAGACGGTGCAATCCTGCGACACCGACGTCGATGATCAGTTTCGTTTCAGCGCCCATAAACTCTGCCGTTAGCTTCGCTTCGGCGGCTACTGGTATATCGCTTGTGCCGGCAGTGATAACGAGCACGTTCCCATGAAGTTCAGGCTTTTCCCGCTGTAATACAATACATCGTGCATCTTTCACATATTCCGCCTCCGGAAACATTGTCTTTACAGCTTCATAGTGCTCGACGGATGCCCTTGTTCCCAGGAGCGTATCGCTTTTGGACACAATAGCTTCCGAAATCGACATGACTTGCTCCGGAGTTTTCCCCTCGCAAAAGATAACCTCGCCCTGTCCGCATCGCAGGCCGCGATGATGGTCTATTTTCGCAAAACCCAAATCCTGAAAAGGGAGGTCCCCGAGTTCATTTATCACTTCATCTATGGATACATCACCCTTTTTAAGGTTCGATAATAATTCTCTAAGCTGTTTCTCATGCATTGTCGTTTTACTCCGTTGTGTTCGAGTTAATCCATGCCTCAATTTCGCATATAAACTGTGCAAAATCGTCCAGATTGTTAATTAAACTGTCAGCTATTTCCTTATTTACCATCCTGCCACGCCCTCCTTTTACGGCGGAAGTATTTAGCATCCTGATATGTTTTGAACGAAATCAATTCGAGTTTGGCCCGTCTGGCCGGATCGGTTTCAAACAAACGCTCCCCCGTTCTTAACACTTCATGCTGCACGGATAGTTGTATTTG
>PUNP01000160.1 GCA_003551785.1 Candidatus Brocadiaceae bacterium
TCCCATGCTTTGTCCAGTTCATCGAGCGAGCACTGTTCTAGTCTTCTACCCTCGGTTTCAAGTTTCAATTCGAGTTTGCGGAACCTTTTTTGGAACTTGAGGACTGCTTCCTGCAATGCCGTTTCGGGTTCAAGTTTAAGTTTCCTTCCGACATTAACGAGTGAGAAGAGGATATCGCCCATTTCCTCCTTCATTCTCGCTTCATCCTGTTCGATAGCGGCTTCTTCAAACTCCGCCAGCTCTTCTTCGAGTTTTTCCATAGCGCCGTGTTCATCGGCCCAGTCGAACCCGACGGCGGCGGCTTTTTTTTGGAGTTTATACGCACGCATGAGTGCGGGTATATGGCGCGGGACGCCGTCGATAGCGGATTGCGGGTGGCGTCCGGCTTCGGTTTTTTCGGTCATTTTTATTTCCCGCCAGTTATCCAGAACTTCACCGGAGTCTTTGACGGTAACCTCAGCGAAAACGTGGGGGTGACGTCTGATGAGCTTATCCGCGATTCTGCCGGCAACATCCTCGAAGTTGAAATAATCATTCTCGCTGCAAATCTCTGTCTGAAAGACCACTTGCAGCAGCAGATCGCCGAGTTCTTCTTCGAGCTCATCCATATCGTCGGCCTCAATCGCATCCAGCACCTCGCCGCATTCTTCGACAAGGTAGGGTTTGAGGGAATCGAGGGTTTGCTCGGCATCCCACGGACAGCCCCCGGTCGCTCTGAGTTTAGCCATGATATCGAGTAAGCGCGCGGTGTTGGGGAGATTTTTGTCTTTATTTCCGTTATTCAATTGACTTTTACGCTGTGATTTGATAAAGTAGTTAATGATCGGGGGCGGATAGCTCAATCGGCGAGAGCACTTGCCTTACACGCAAGGGGTTCCGAGTTCGAGTCTCGGTCCGCCCACCACCCCCTACCGTCGCGCTAAGCTACTGTATATGAATCTGATAGGCGCGACTTCTTTTCGTTTTTCACTCATCCTCTGGCACCCCCTTTTAACTTTTGATAGCAAAAAAGTGATAGCAACTTTGTCTCGTGTCCTGCTGGTATCACAAATTTCAAGCTTGATTCATTTGTACGGGAGCCTTCCTTGTGATATAATACGTCTTCTAAAATATCCAATATCTAATACGAAAGGTTCCCAGCATTCGTTGATTGTAGCATATAAGCTATGTTATGTTCAAACGCAAATCGCAAATGAGTTGTCGCTGATTTCAACGGTGCAAAATACTCTCAGTCTTTGCTTAATGGATTAATGGAATCTATATAAATGAGGAAATTGGGATATGAAAAAAAAGAAGAAAAAGGTAATTGATATTTGGTGGTATGAGTCTCGTGAGTGCTGGTGTGCAGATATACCCACGCCTAATGGGCGTAAACGATTATACCTCGGGAAGGATGAACAAAAGGCTCGCGCCGAGTTTCATAAAGAGCTTTCGAAGTATTATGAGTCAGCAGGTGAAGAAAAAAAAGATGCATTGCGTAATACTCCTTTTTTCATTTCACTTTCGCTCCAGTTTCTCGAATGGAACAAATCCAACCGATCTCCTGCTACATACGACATGTACAAGTATGGGCTGAAACGTATCATTGATTGGTTTTCTGAAGAACAATTGGAAAAATTGAGAGCAGATGACATCACACCTACAATCATAGAAAAAGTAAAAAATGAATTGATTACTCAAGGTAAATCGGCTGAAACCATCAATAAAACCATTAGGTCGGCTAAACGACTTTATCAGTGGGCAATGAAACAGAATCTTATTGAAAATAGTCCAATTCAGGGGGTAGAGCAGGTAGGTAAGTATGTCAATGCTCCGGAATATCCCGCAGCTAAACACCTTTCGATAAAGCAGGCAAAGGAATTTATAGAGATTCTAAAGGAATCAGAACCTATGGGAGACATTGCCGAATTCCTGCTTTTAACTGGTATGAGAATAGGTGAGGCACGAATGATAACTTGGCAGGATATCGATTGCACAGATAAAATGATAAGATTGGAAAGACATAAAACAAGTGAGCGCACCCACCGACCACGTTATATACCGTTGAGTACTCGCGCTCTTGAAATCCTTGAAAAGCAAAAACTCAAAGACTCTCAAAACGGAAAGACAGTTTTTACGGGTGAAAAAGGTCAGCCGTTAACCAAGTCTGCCGTAAAATCCCGTTTAAAACGTCTTAGGGAAAAACATCCTGAGTTGAAGAAATTTAATTGGCACAAGTTGCGTCATACCTGTGCCACTCTTTTGGCTAAAAAGAAAGTTCCAGAAAGAGTTGCGCAGACTATCCTCGGTCACAGTTCAAATTTAATGACTCGTTACTACACAGCAACTGATAATGATGAAATGCTTGAAGCTGTGGGTAAATTGTCGTCAATGGTCAATAATCAGTCCAGGGTGCAACATGATAAATAAAAAACGAAAACAATTACCTTTTCATGTCGGCCTTCTGCTCCCCACAGCTATCGAATCCCATGAGCAGGCCTGGCTTTATGGTGACAGTGAGGCTTCAGCTTTTTTCCTGAATGTTTTGTCATCGGTGCA
>PUNP01000110.1 GCA_003551785.1 Candidatus Brocadiaceae bacterium
CGATTTTGAAGCCGACTTATGGCGTTATCGTCTATCAGGAACAGATCATGCGCATGTGTCACGAAATCGCGGGGATGTCGATGGCCGAGGCGTTGAGCATGATTAAGGCTATCAGCAAGAAAAAAGAAAAAATTATCGCGCAGTCCCGCGAGAAGTTCATTGAAGGGGCCGTTGAAAACGGAGTTGAGCGGGAGACGGCGGTAGATATATATGAACTGATCATGCACTTTGCCGGCTACGGTTTTAACAAAGCACACGCGTCCGCTTATGCTTTTGTGGCTTATCGCACCGCCTTCTTAAAAGCTCATTTCCCGACTGAGTTTATGGCTTCGAGTATCTCCTGCGAGATGGGGGATACGAATAAGGTCGTCGGGCTGATGGAGGATTGCCGTAATATGAGCATCGAGGTGCTGCCCCCCGATATTAATGAGAGCGGACTGGACTTTACAGTCATCAGCGATAACGTCATCCGGTTTGGACTCGGTGCCATCAAAAATGTCGGAACACGTGCCGCTCTGCAGGTGATCTCCGAACGACAGGCCAACGGCCCGTATCAGAGTATATTCGATTTCTGCGAGCGTGTCGATACCAGCGAGGTGGCCAAAGGCGCTACTGAAGGGTTAATGAAGGCCGGATGTTTTGACGAGCTGCCCGGTCGGCGTTCACAGATTCTGGCTGTGCTTGAAACGGCACTGAAAGCCGGCGCCAAAGCAAGGAGGGACAGGGAAATGGGCCAGACCGGCCTTTTCGGTGCTCAGGAAACGGAGGACCCCGAGGAACGCGCGATGCAGAATCTACCGGAAGTCCCGCCGTTTACCCCGATGGAACTGGCCAAGCAGGAGGCTGAGGCACTTGGTTTATATGTTCGTCATGACCCGTTGCAGGAACACCGTAAAACGCTGAAACGCATGACCAGCGCTGCGAGCGATGAAATTGAGAGCCTTCCGGATGGTGAAAGGGTCGTTATCGGCGGCATTGTCGAAAAGATAGAAAAGAAAAGGTTAAAGGATAAACGGCAAATGGGGATATTGTCCGTTCTTGATCACGCAGGAATGTGTGAAGCCATAATGTGGCCTGAGGAACTGGAAAAATACACTGAACTACTTGAAAGTGACGAAGTGCTGCTGATGACCGGTGCCATCAGTCATCGAAGAGGCACCAGTGTCATGGTGGATAAAGCCTTCCCGATTTCAAAAGCTTCCTCTTCACTTATCCGTTCAATAGCTGTCACTATAGCTTGTGATAAGGGGAACGGGAAGGTTTGGGAGGATATGCACAACATTATTAATGATCATCATGGCGCGACACCGGTTTTTTTTGATTTGCAAGCCGACGGGTTGACCTTGAGGTGCCAGAAGGGGGCTGGGCGGGGGGTTAAAGCTTCTGAATTGCTGGCAAGAAAAATAGAGGAATTCACCGGAGAAGATACGGTTAGGTTCGAGATACAGCCACCGCCTGGGAACGGCAATGGCAGTAGGCGCCGCCGACGTAATGGGGCCCAGTCCCGGCGGTAATTTTACATCTGTTTATCCCGGGGCGAACTTGACATAAACCAGCGCTAACGGCGCGATAGGTGAAAGCCTGTGACGCAGCGTACATCCATCAGATGTGAGCGCAGCCATAGGACAACGGAGCAGGTAAAATTAGTCCTGAAAGGATGAAACAAAAGGGGATTGAACAATACTAACGGAAAGTGTATGTCGCTCTTTCAGAGTTTGTATTCATGGGGGCCTGTTGATCTATGGCTTTGCTCCAGCCTGTTTGAGCTTACGCTCCGCCATAGGCTATCCTGTGCCGCACCGTTGGTGCTTTACTGCAGCTAATGGTCTATGCAGGATAACCCACGGTTAAAACGGAAAACCGAGAGAGAGGTGCAGGGTGCCGGAGGGGTCGCCGTCTCTTGGATCGGGGTTATGGCCATATTCCACCCTTAACGGCCCCATAAAGGTTTTGTAGCGTATGCCGCCTCCTGTTGAATACAATGCTTCGCTGTAGGGGTAGCGGCTGATATCCTCGGCCATAGCCAACCCGTCGACAAAAAGCACTATAGACCAGGAGGGAGTAATGAGCTGTTCGATTTCGAGGTTAAGCAGACTGTAGGTTTCAGCACCGATCAATTTTCTGTCTTCATCGCGAGGCGCAGCACCCCCGAACTGATAGCCGCGTACGGAGTTGTCACCGCCGGGGAAAAAGCGTCTGTTGAAGGGGAGGTTGTTTTTAGGACGGCCGTCGGGATGAATTATACCGTGTTTTGCACCGAGGTGTATGTAGGCACCCCTGCCTATTTCTTTATGCCAGGAAGACTGAAGTTCGACCTGCTGGTAGTTTGCTTCGCCTCCTAAAAACTGCGATGCGGTCTCAAGTGAAGTGTTTATATTATAGCCAGAACGGGGATATATGGGGTTGTCACGCTTATCATGATTAATATCGAACTGCACGGAGCCGGTGAATGCGCGCTCTATACCATAATTTTCAGCGGCTTCAAACCGGCTGGATTCAAGCATCCTGGCTCGATAGCGCAGGGAAAGGTCGCTGTC
>PUNP01000841.1 GCA_003551785.1 Candidatus Brocadiaceae bacterium
TATGCGTTGGAAAAGGGAGGTGGCGGACAGATGAGAAAGAACAGGTTTTTGCTGACACTGATGGCGGTGGTTTTTCTGGCGCAGTGGGCGGTGCCGGCGGCGATGATAGCACGGCGCGAGACCGCGCTGCGGCGCGGCGAAGTATTCCTTTTCCGCACCGCGCCCATCGACCCCTACGACCCGTTTCGTGGGCGGTATGTGACGCTCAATTTCCGCAGTACTGGCGTGAGCCCGGAGAACGCACCGGTGGGGTTGGAGGCGGGGCGACGCGTGTATGCGACGGTGGGCCGTGACGATGACGGTTTTGCGGTGTTTCAAAAGCTGAAACTCACCCCGCCAGCACATGACTCCTATCTCCGCACCCGCGTGCGCCGGGTCACCAGCCGCCAAATCACTATCGACATACCTTTCAACCGCTTCTATATGGAAGAGACCGCAGCTCCCGAGGCCGAACGCGCCTGGCTCCGGCATGTGGGACGCGGAGAGCTGGAATCCTGGGCGCGGGTGCGCCTCTATGCCGGCACGGCCGTCACCGAAGACCTCGTGATCGGCGGGACTCCGATTCTGGAATTTACAGAGGAACACGGGGAGGATTAATAGAGCAGTTTTAATCGGTGGTTATTTACAAACGAGGCTTTCTCACAGGAGAAAACGATGAATGCACGGCTCGATATGAGCGGAGAGAAACAAATTTCAGCTAAACAAACAGGACTCATAACCTTTACAGTCACTTCCATAATACCGCTGTATCTTACTTTTGGTTTTATTCTTGGCTTTCCCCCCTACTTAACGGCTTCCAGTTTCCTGATCGAGCACACTTCTTTTTTCCCCTTAGAACATGTTTTTGCCAACGAATCATTCTTTTTGCATTGCTAAATTGGTTTGAGAGAGTCGATGAGATCAGGGGCGAGCTGGAAGGGATGGAAAATTGGTTTTTTCTGTCTATAATTGTTGCATTATTCATGTTGCTGACTCTGACAATTTCCTTTTTTAAACCGGGGGAAAAGATTGTATCATTACCAATAAATCATGTTCTGATTATACTGGCCGGTATAAGTATAGTCATTCCAACTTGTTCATTAGTGATCGCGCATCCGGCAGTCAATGCACCTTTGGCCTCATTCATTTTTGGTGAGGCTCACCTGACAAAGCAAGTGTTTCCAACGATTGGCTTGGCGGGAGTTCTTGCAGGAGCGATTATTTCTTTTTTCGGGGCTTTGTGGCTTATGCTTAAAGAAAATAATAAAGCCTGATTCTTTCGGGGTGTTGGGCAAAACCAGTAACCTGATTTGTAGTGTAGAATTATGGTGAGGAATGTGGATTAAGAGTTAAATGTCATGTCCACCCCGGCTGTGGTGCTTTGTGCGATAAGGAACGGAAAGAACAACACGAGCCGGGGCTCGGCATTCGCGGGAAAAACATTCGCTCATGAGGTTTGAATAAGATGCCGGATAAACTGATAACCATAGCGACTTATGACTCTGTTGCTGAAGCCGGACTCGTACGCAGCCGGCTCGAAGCGGAAGGCATTCCCGCGTTCCTGGCTGATGAAGAATCGATGGGACTGAACTTTATCGGATTCGCGATCGGAGGCGTCAAACTGCAGGTGCTCGAACGGGATGCCGAACACGCCCGCATCCTGCTTGAGCCGTTTGATCATGAATTCGGGAACGAAGACGATTGACCATAGGAGATAATGTGAGGCTGTCGTCAAAGGGGCGATGATTTACGGTCTCTTATTACCGGCAGCAGTTATGCTTGCAACGGCAGGGTTTATCGGTGATAATTAAATCTGTGACGAAAAAATCGATGTCGTTCTGATGCCGAAAGAAAACAGGGATGCCGAACAGAATGCCTTTCTGAATTCCATTACCAAGGAAAAGCTGACATGAAAAAAGATATGAAAGTCATTGCCCAAAAGCAGCAGAGTAAGCTTGCCGCCGCCGCAAGGCTATTGCAGGCTTCGTTAGATAAACTGCCTGAATTCGATCCTTCCCGAACTTCCACTCCGGATGAACTGGAACCTTATGATGCACTGTGTGATCGTTTCGTTCGGGCGGTCGAGGTGACGCTTAAATTTTTCCGTGCCTATGAGCGGTATATGTATGGGGAAGAAAGCGAAACAGTCCGCGATACGCTCAATCGCATCATTAAACTCGATCTTATTTCTGAAGTGGAATTGTGGATGGAAATGCGGACTATCAGAAATCGTATCGTGCATTATTATCTCCCCGACAAACTCAAGGAACTGTATGATTTAATTATGTTTGAATACGGCCGGGAAGTGTTGCGAACTGCTGAAGAGGCCCGAAAGATCGACTTTAACTGAGCCGGGCAAGCCGTCATCGAGTAACCGTTAAGTTTTGTCGAAAAAAGTGGGACTTTGCAATATTATTTTCGTTTACAAAGTTGCACAATTCTTATTGCACTGTTAAATGAGGATCGAAATAAGCAGTCATTACTTCCACGGGGACAAGCCCCGTGGGGAGATTGGATGGACAAAACGGTTCTGGTAGTCAGTCATCAAATCCACTGGGGCAAGCCCAGTGGTGGTTCTAGGGACTCTGCAGGCTTTCTTTACATGGTTGACCTGATTAATGCTCGTTTCCCCACAGGCCTTGTGCCCGTGGCACTCATGACTACCAGAAAAACAAAAAAACCCCAAAAAAAGACTCCATGGGGCTTGTCCCCGTGGTTATCATGATTGGTCTGAAATTAAAAGTAAAAGAACAATTTTGGGGACGGCTTTCCCAAGAATTTTAAGCTTAATGGTTTTACGTCATCGGAAAAGGAGAAATGTGGGAATGCGAAATGATTTGTCACGGTGGTTGCACATATTGGTATAATGTACAGTAAGGTAGAATAATTCCATTACCTACAGGGGGCTTTTTTATGAGCACAACAAAAAGTATACCCATATCGGAAGAAGTAGAGAAAGAACTGGGGCGGATCAAGGAGGCCGGAGAGAGACTTATAATGATCTTCTTCAACGCATGATTCATGCTTATAACCGCCGGCATCTGGCCGAGAAGGCCAGGACGGCACGGAAAATGCCACCCGAAGATGTGGATACTATCGATGACATTTCGGATAGGTCAAAGATGGGAAAATACGTAACTGTCAACCTTATATTTACGCTCGCGGCCATATTGATAGGTGTCGGCGCTTCCTGGGCGTTAATCATCATGATGGCCGGCGGGCCTTCGTCACATAAGCTGTTTATGTACAGCTATCTGCTTTTTCCTGCTATGATTTTTTCAATGAAATAAAAAACGGAAAAAAATCAGATTTAGCATTCTTTTGGATAAATCACGGTCAGAAGTGAAACCGGCGTGATTCGTATTCTTTTTTGAAGTCAGCCATACTGGTATCGATTTTGATTCTTTTCAAAACATCTGCTAATGTATCGACGCAGCTATTGAAGAATTCTTTTCCTTTTTCTGCGGTGGCATGTGTGGGATCGCCGCTGAGCGCTTTCGGCCAGGCCATACAAAAATCAAAGGGGGCGGCAACACCACGGCCGCTTCCGTTTCGGCGGCGCGAATACATGTACGTTCTATACTAAACGTATCATTCCCCAGAGGCAGATGATCGGAATGAGCCTCTATACTGCCAAGAGGCAGCACGGCCGGCAGGCCGGCGCGCATCGCTTCCTCCAGAGCGGATGATGTGAGATTTACCCATTGCATGTGACATGCCTCTCAGTCAAAATACAGGGATGAGTGCTCTAAATGGGTATATTCAGCGAACCGCGTTGTCCACTAATATTGTTATACTAAAATTTGACCTTTCAATCCAATGTATATTCTAACAAATGCACCGCCCTCCCCCGCAAATGAAGGCACGAAAAAATCTTTTTCTGTGGCAGAGATACCTGTTCACTTCATCTCGACAGCAATAACTCCATACACCCGGACGCGGGGAACGGTGAAACTTACAACTCCCTCCTCACCATCAAAAGGAATTTCTTCCGGCTCCACGCGCTCAGGTGCATAGATTTTTACCGAGGCTGCACGTGCACCGTCGGGAAGACGAAGATCCACTTCGATGTCTTCAACCGGTGCAGGCCGTTCCGTTTCCGGCGGGGTCCGGTTGTTATCCGGCGCGCCCTCTTCTCTGTCGTAATTTACAAGATGCAGAATGACGTGTCCCGGCACTCTGTAGGCAGTGGCACGCACGGTCCAGGGGCTTTGGATTGCCGAAACATCCACCTCATTCAATACCTCGATCATTTCCGGGACGACATCCTCCGTTTCCACGGCATCAAGAACCTGATCCTGCCATATATCTTCAGTTTCACTCCTCCTTACTCCGGATTCATCCTTTGTGCCGGCCCTGTAATATATTATCACCGTACCTCCATCCGCCATATACGCCTCAACAGCGGTTTTCTGCTTGTCGGAAAGGGCTAAGGTTTTCGGTAAAACTACTGCCGGATAGGCGGCAAGTCTCTCTTTTGTGATATTCCGGTCAGCTACCACATCGATCAGGTACTGTTTTTCTACGAGATTCTGACCAATCTCCCGGAAGGCATCAAGGGCGCGCGGCCGTCCAATCTGAACACTCTGGCGGGGCAGGACAAATGCGAGGTCGGCAAAAGGTTTAGAATTTTCATAAAGAACCCTGTTCCGGTGAATGAAATTTGTATATTGTGTCAGGACATTGAACCCCTTATCATGTTCAAAACGCATATAGCGTCCCATTCCCATTCCTCCCGTGGCATATCCCTCCGCCATACTCACCTCCATTCTGGTGCGGTCATATTTACCCATCACAAAAGGCTTCCCACCTGCAAGCTCACGGATATATAAGTGGGCCAGCCAGGCATCTCCCGCTTTACCTTTCTCGAGATTATGGTTTTGGCCTACAAAAGAAGCTCCCCCCGAATACCAGAAATAATCCTCCCCCCTGCCCCATAATTCCAGGGGAAGAAAAGCTCGTTCTTCACCCCGATTTATATTGCCGAGATGGTTCCAGGTAGCTACTATCAGTCCCGGTTTTTCGGAACGGCCATGTTCAATAAATATCCTGTCGAATTTTCGCTTGAAATGCTCTGCCCCCCATCGCATAGCAAGCCAGTCCAGCTCCGTCGCATCTTCCGGGTCGGGATACCCGCTGATCCTTGCGGGTATTTCATCAAAAACATGTTCATCAGGATTTTCAATGCCGAGGGTCTCATACAGCATCTCTGGCCCCTTTTTACCTTTAAGCCAGCCTCTAAACGCTTCTTGACAGTATTCGCAAACACAGCCGAAATGGTAGTTATATGTTGTAATAACCCCGTCCACACCGTGGTCAATGGCAAGCGAGAGCATCTGTTTCAGCATCTGTCGCGCATAGGGGCTGGAGAGGCAGAGGTGAAGGTAATGGCGTCCGGGGTATCTTTCACGCATGAGCGGGACCCCATCGGAATCACGCTGCAAAAGCTCAAGCACATCATCGTGCGGTTTAGGACCGAGCAGATCATCGGGCCATCTGTTCTCGTAGTAATCAATGAAACCGGCGCGTTCCTCCCAATCACCTAGCACGTTAACCAAACGAAAATGGCCAATGACTTTCAGCCCAAGCTCGCTGATGTCTTTGTTTAACTCCCGCTGGAAGGCAAGCGCCTCGCGTTCGCCCTTTACGGGCAGCTGCATCGGCCATCCGGTAGAACCCTCATCGTCGGCATATCCATGAAACATAGCCCCGTAATTCCCAACCTGCACGAATTCCGGCTGTGCCGATTCCAAATAATCCATGAACCTCTCATGGCCAATGCTCCGGGTAACAAAAAAAGTGCGTATGGAGCCTTCTTCACGCATTTCGGAAGCATCTGCATACATTGAACAGAACGCGGCTGCAATAAAAAAAATCACTGTATGCATTGAATCCAACGACAAATCAATTTTCATATTCATATTATTATCTCCTGCATATTCCATAACCCAAAGGTGATATACATTGTCCTTTATAACAAATTGAAAAATAACCATTTAAGATATATATTCATTGAACCACGTTGACCACTGATATTATGTTAAACAAATTTGATCTCTCAATCAAATAGATAGATAGATAGATAGATATATATATATATATATATATATACCATCAAATACTGCATCTCCAAATGAAATGGCACCTTACCGGGGCGCAGTTATCTTTTCATCATTTATTGGGCCTGTTGCACAACCTTTCATCATCTACTCTGTGTTGCAGTCTATCCCGCATATTTCATAAACCAACGGCAATAATTAATATACATATTGGACTACAATGTTTTAAGTTTAATTTATGAGACTTTTAAAATGTACAGTGTGTACTATAGGGTTCTGAAACGGCGGTTTACCCTGTCGGGCGCGTCTTCAGTGGCGCATCTGCGGCAAAAGTCTGCACTTGCAGTATACGAATACAGCGGCGTTTGACATTTGCTACAGCTGCACCACTGAAAACGCGTGAAATAAGCGGGCTATAGGTCTTATAAGTGCTATATGTCTTATGCCTCGAGCAAAAATAGTGGATTGTGCAACAGGCTCTTCATTTGCATCACGAGCAAAAACCTGGTAAATTCAGAATAGTTTGGAATCAGCAGCAAACGAGTAAGGAAAATGAACCGCCTTAATCAAGCAGATGTTCGACAGGCTCAAAGGAGAGAAAATTATGATGCAATCCAGAAGAAACGTGCGGAAAAACAGTATCGCGTTAGGCAGGAAAGCGTCGGTTCCGGCAGTATTCTGTGCGGTTTTGGTCACCGCCATCATGCTGCAGCATATAGCTTCAGTTGAACCGGGCAGCGAAGAAACCGCCGGACCGGCATTCGCTGCCCGCAATATGGTCTTTGCGGGTGAGGAAAACGACGGCCCGGATGAGCGTCCGGTTCACGAGGTACCGGCTGAAATACCGGCTGACCTCTCCGAAGATGTTACCCCGCAGCTGCAGGAATTCATCGACTCGGTACCGGACGGTGCATTGATTGTTTTCCCTGAAGAGGCCGAATACCTTATCGAGGGCACACTGACGCTGTCGGACCGGCACGACCTGGCGATTGAGGGCAACGGCGCCTTGTTCCGTTCAAAGGACAAGGTGACCACCGGCGGCCGGCTTGATATACGCAACCGTGCACACTGGCGTGTCAATAACGATAGCAGCAACATAGTGATACGCAACGTAGCGGTGCGCGGCCCGAACGATGCGGGCGGACTCAGCGATGAAGCCTGGGACGCTTCACGCGAGGCCCAGCATGCCTTCGACATAGACGGCGCGTCGAATGTGACGCTTGAGGGCGTGCGTGCATCGTATGTCTTCGGCGACGGCGCCTATATACGCAGCGACCACGTGGTGCTGCGCCAGAGCCGGATACACAACATCGGACGGCAGGGCGTGGCAGTGGCCAATTGCGAGGACGTGCTTATCGAGGAAAACGATATACGTGACGTGCGCCGCGGCATATTCAACGTAGAACAGTACGGTGCCGGCTGGGCGAGCGATAACGTGCGCATACTCAACAACACGACCGGCCGCAGCCGGCTGCTTTGGATGCCGATCAGCGGCTCCGGTGTGGCCGGAAGCGTGTTGGTGGCGGGAAATGTAATGGCGGCAAGAACAGGTATCCCGGTCATCACCAACATTGCACGTGAGTCAGGGCGACGCGGGCCGTTTGTCGCGGTGGACAACCACTTCGTGGTCGGCGGAAGCCCCCAGGCCGCATTCCGTCTCCAGGGTATCGACGGGTTACTGTTCGCCGGCAATTCAGCCACCTTCCCGGCAAGACGGGAAATGACGGCCGTCCGTGCCGACGATAGCAAGGGAGGGATAATTACCAGCAATGTCTTTGAAGATGCAGCGAAAAAAACGCATTTCAATGAAGAAACCGATGCTTACGCGGGTGCCAACCAGGAGCGCGGCGAAGTAGAACTCGTCGAACTAGACGGCGGATACGCAGCGGATATCAGGTCAAAAGAGGGCAGAACCATAGCCGTTTGGCGCATGGGTGAGTCGGAGGAAGAAAAACTCGCCGCCTTCGATCTCGAAACCGATGCGGTCATGGCCATTTTACACCTCGACGTGGACGGTGAGCCGGTTCGCCATTACATTATCGGTGACGGTTCAGCCACTTTCGCCGGAGAAACGCTTTAGGTTTTTAGTTGCAGTACATCGACAGAAAATTGTGGATGTTGAGGATATTGGAAAAAGTCAGGCCGTTTTCACCGAAGGTGATATTTAATTAAAGCCCATGGTAGGCAGGTCTGAAAAAACTGCCTACCCTGGGGGTGTGGCCGAAAAGGTGCAACATAAGCTGTATAGTGAGGCAAGGGTGGCTGTCCTTCGTATAGCAGGCATCCTGCGTGCGCCTGGACAGGCAAGATGCCTGTCATACATTCCGCCTGCACCTTTTCGGCCAAGCCCCTATTGGTCCATTCCACTTGTTTTTACGGATTCAGCCGGCCCTTCCGGCGGTTGCACTGTATATTCTGAGATAAACGAACAATGACTATGAAACCGATACCAGTCGTGATAAAAGAGACTGCGGGCATCGACCGCAGTGCCGACCCTGTAATCGGCGGCATCCCCATCGAGCGTGGGGAGCTGCCGGGAGAACCCGGCCGATTTTTGCTCGAAAGCGAAACCGGTGAGTTTTTCAACATCGAAGGCCGGCCCGCTGCCTTCTGGCCGGACGGTACGGCCAAGTGGCTGCATATTACCGGTGAAGTTGACCTTAAGGGCGGGGCGGTAAATCGTTTCAAGCTCAGCCCCGCCGCGGATGAACCACGGGCCAACGGCGGCGCGCTGCATGTCGAGAACTGCGGAGAGGGCGTAAGTATCAGTGGCGGCGTGCTCGATGTAAATGTCCTGCCCGACCAGGACAACCTCATCAGCGCTGCCCTGAGCGGCACCGGGCAGCAGCAGACGGTTCTGAAGGCGCCCGGCATCTCCGCCCGGCTCGGATTCACCGGCCCGGACGGACATAATACCCGCCTCTACAATATGGAGGTCGGCGACGGCGCACCGGAACGCTGCCGGCCCGCCGATCGCCACCTTGGCAACGAGGGTACCGAACACCGGCCGGTCGAGATTGTGGCGGCCGGTGCTGAAAGGGTGGTCGTCCGGCTCGGCGGCTATTTCCGCAACCGCACGGGCACACCGGTCGCGGAACTGGTCATGTTCATCGAAGTGCTCAGGCAACGTCCCGAACTGCGCCTCCAGCCTGTTTTCATATACATGGGACGAGTCAACGACGACCTGGTCGAGCGCCTGACACTGACGGTGCATACGCCCCTTCAGAGCGGGCCCGAATGCCGTTATGCTTTCGCCGATGAGCGCGGTGCATTCCGGGACTTATTGCAGCCGGTACGCAACGCACCGCGGACGGGCGGTGACGGCCCGCAGTGGCCGCTGGCGCGTCAGGTGCAGCTTGGATCAGATTACTATCGCACGGAGAAAAACACCGCACTGCCAGACGCCTCCTGGCTTAAGGCGGTGGAAGGCCGCCGCGCACAAGGCTGGTGCAGCCTCGAAGACGGCACAAGGGGCGTCACGGCAGCCATGCGCTATTACTGGCAGGAATACCCGCACTCACTGGGCGTTGATGTCAATGCAGGCACACTGACATTCGGCCTGATACCTCCGCAGGCGCGTGCTCTGGACCTCAGACGATACTCCCCTTTCCGCTACGGTGGAACAATGTATGAGACCGGCGAAGGCCCTTATGACGCCGAACTCCACGGACCGTATGGAATAGCCAAGAGCCACGAACTAATGGTTCGTTTTCACGACTGCGGCGATCCGGAAACCGCAGCACGTGCGCTGTCTTTTACCCGCCCCTGCCGCCCGCTCGCAGAACCTGCCCACCTGAAGCGCACCGGCGTGCTGGGACGGGTCGCCACGCCCGCCGACAGAGCAGCGCCGAAGGCCGAAGAGGCCATCGAAAACATCGTCGAATTCATACGGCGTGAACGTGAGTTCCGCGGATGGTACGGACTGATGGACTACGGCGACATCATGTCGTCTTTCTACAGCGACCGTGACCGATGGGCATATGACGACGGCGGTTATGCGTGGATAAATGCCGAGAGCCTGCCGGACCTGGGCCTGTGGATTTCCGCCTTCAGTTCCGCCCCGTTGATTTCGTGAACCGGGCGTCCGTTTTTTACGGCCTCAGCCGCCGCCAGTCCGGCCGCCTGTCCCATCTGGGCGCAGCACACAGTCACCCTTGCGGCTCCGGCCGCCTCTCTTGTAGCGCTCAAGCAGCGCCCCGCCACCAGGAGTTGCCGTATTTTCTCCGGCAGCAGGCAGCGATAGGGAATTTCAAAAACGGTTCCCGGCTCCGGCCGCTCTCCGTGTCTGGTATCCGGTTCCGTGCCGTCACCGTCGGGGTTATGCATATCGATATAATAATTCTGGCGTGCAATACCGTCGGGAAAAGCGCGGGCAGAAACAACATCCTCGGCCGTCAGCGTGTATTCGCCCACGATACGCCGGCTCTCTCGAAGTCCGATGGAAGGCGCGAGAGCGCGCAGCCTTACATTCTCAAAGCCGGGCACATATTTACGATAGAACTCCACCAGTTCAAGCACCTGCTTTCTCGCCTCGATCTCAGCGCGGGTAAGGTCGGCGCTGCAGGTAGCATCAACATGCAGAACTCTGGTCACGTTATGGTAGCTCACTCCGGGGGTAACGGCGAGAGCTCCGAGCCCCACTCGCTTTGGAAGGGAGAGTTCTCCGCGGCGTCGGGCCTGCTGTTCGATGTCCCGGACCTGCTGCGGGTTATCACTAACCCACTGCCCCATCCTGTCGAAATCAGCGCCCTCCAGCAGAAATGTCAGTGTAACCGGCTGACATCTTCCGTCAGTGCTGCGCCCTTTGAGCGTCGGGGCGCCTGCATGGAATGCCACATCGGCATCGCCCGTGCAATCGATGGTAACGCGGGCTTTAACGGCCTCTCGCCCCGATTTACTCTCGGTAATAATCCCCTTTACATATCCGTCTTCCACCATAGCGCCCACGCAGCAGGTATGCAGCAGCGGTTTCACGCCGGCCTCGACGACCATCGTGTCGAGCACGCATTTCATCATCTCGGGGTCGAAAGCGGAGTACCAGCTATTGGGATTGGTTTTCAGTTTTTCATCCGGGTCATGCGCCGCCCCCCTGGAAACGAGAGTATCGATTAACTCTCGCACGAACCCGCCAACCACGGTCTCTTTGCCGTTGTGGAAGCAGGTGGCATGTGTCTGCATTCCGCATGTCCACATCCCGCCGAAGTATCCGGCGTTTTCCACGAGGAGAGTACGCGCACCGGCACGGCCGGCGGCAATAGCCGCCGACACGCCCGCAGGGCCGGCCCCTACCACCAGCACATCGGCCTCATTCACCACCGGAATGCTGCGTGCGGGTTCCATCCACCTGTCCTTGCTGCTTTCATTGGACTGCATTGTTTTTTTATCCTGCATTAAATGTTTTTCAAAAAATCTACATTGATCAACCGGTTTTGTTCGCCGGCAAAACGGCGACTTTGGTCTGCATATGTTCACTGAGGTAAAGGGCATGCAGCAGGTCGGTGGTTCTGGCCCCGTCTTCCATTGAGCAGATAAGTTCCTCCCGGCCTTCGATCGCATCCAGGAAATTTCGGGTTCGGATAATCACCCCGTGCGAGCTGTTAGGCAGTTCGGTGGTACGCGGCGCCTCCTGAATCTCCCCGTCCGTTCGGTAGAGTGCGTGCCGGTTATATGGTTCATCGTACATGTCCCGAACCAGCCATGCACTGCCGCGGGTGCCGTGAACCTGCAGGAACTGGTGCTGGTTGCCCCCGATATTCGGTTTGCGTGTTGAGCCGGCCAGCACATGCACCAGTGCGCCGGATCGCATCCAGA
>PUNP01000725.1 GCA_003551785.1 Candidatus Brocadiaceae bacterium
CGTGTAAGAAACACTATCCACCTTGGGTTAAAAGGAGAAGAAGGGAGCGGTTATTGCTATACCACGCGTCTTCACCGCTGGTTTGAAGTTGAGAGGCCGGCACTGTTCGAGATTCTTAATTATACCAGATGTAATCCATCAGTTTGGGATGGGCGGATACCTAAGCTGAATACACAACGTCTGGCGGATGCTTTTGAACGATGTTTATCCAGCGCTAAATTGAGACTTGGCGACGAATTATTAAAAAATGGCAGTTATCCTTTATATTACAAAAAAACAGCGTATAATTGGTTGACTTTTTGCAAGGAAAAACCGCCTTGTTATGATTCAGAGGGACAAACTATATCGCATACACAATTCGGTGATATTGGAACAAAAAATATGATACAAAGGGACATCGATTTTTTGCTCTTGAATGGTAAACTTATGTTCATTTATTGGAGCATAGTGGGCGATGATTTTCATGTTGCCAATTGGATGTTTGAATCATTTCCTTTCCTGCCTTCGACAGTATCTGAGAAAACTGCTTTATTATTGCAAAAAAATGCATCAGAACTTCAAAATGCATTACAGCGTGCCATCTGTTTTAAGGGAAATGCTGGGAAAAAAGTGGGGAATTACAATTTAGCTCTTTGTCGTCATATTACAAACAAAACGGATCTAATATTTGCTAAGAGTTTAGGGTTGTATCACGTCTGGGAAGATATTGAACTCTTTTGCGCTCAAATGGTAAGAACTAGTTTCAAATCAGCAGAATGAAAAATAATTATTTAACTTGAACCCAACCAGATGAATAATCAGTTGACAAAAAAATATGGAGATTAGATATGTTCTACAATCAACCGCTTTCCCATCGTTTTGGAACAGCGCTTAAGGAAAATATTGAAGATGCAAACTGGACTCATATTGAAATGGCGGTCGCATGGGTACGAAGATCAGGCATGAAGCATTTATACTTTTCGTTAAAGGAGTTTCTTGAACGCGGTGGTTGCGTGAAGATTACCGTTGGTATAGATATTGAGAACACTTCCGTGGAAGGTTTGGAAGATTTATTGAACCTCCAGGATTATGGGGAAATGGGAATATATATCTTCCACAATGAAGCCAATGCAACTTTTCATCCTAAAGTATATTTGTTTAGAAATACTTCTCAGGCTCGACTTATAGTTGGTTCAAATAATTTAACGGAGGCGGGACTTTTCGTTAATACTGAGGCTGGATTACAATTTGATGCGCCACTGAATGCAGAACTCATTCAAAATGCGCACAATGCTTTGGAATCATGGCGTAATTTAGATATCGGGTTTTCAAAAAAACTCGACCAGGCCTTTCTTGCAGAAATGATCGATGCCGGTTATGTGCTCTCTGAATCAAGAATAAACCAACAGAGGGTATCTGTGCAAAGATCCACGAGCACGCGTTCAAGCAGCGCTGCATTGTTTGCTGCTCGGGGGTATTCAGTACCACCAATCGATACGGAGTTTGGATCGGATGCCCAATATACAGGCGCAACTGTATTGATGCGGGTTAGGCGTGCATCAGAGACCGCTCGGCAGACCCAGATACAGATACCGCTTCAGTTAATTGAGACACAATTTTTTAGTGACATCGAAGAGTTGGTTAGTGAACATGATGATAGGCATCACAGATTAATCCGAGCATCAGCTCGCGGCACTCTTAATACAATAAAAATCGAAATACCGGAGATTGCACCTATGACAGATCCTGTTTTGCGGCTTGAAAGGATGGACAATTGTATTCGATATAGGGCTTTTGATTCATGCTCCGTTTTAGGTGCACCTATTAGACAATCTTTGCAGGATGGTTTCGATATGACTCCTTCCAAAACGATATCCTCTATTTCAGACAAAGAAAAGGCAACCTGGTGGAGATTTGTTTAAGCCTAAAGATTCTTTATAGAGAAAAAATTTATTGTTTTTTAGATACTTGATAATTTAGGGCAACGGCGTAACTATTATCAACTTATTACAGCTTATGTTACCGATCGAAATCATATGGGAAAGAAATTGCACAAAGATTTTCAAAGGAACTCATAAAAAATCTGGCACCGCCCCTTTAGAAAGGAACGGTGCCGGTACTCCTTCTACGCATGGCAGATGAGCTACTTATACAATAAGCAATTTAGGTCGCGGGTGTAAAGCTACAGCAAAGTTTGACAAAAAAGTGTTTGCCTTGGGACATAAACATTGCGAATCAATTCCAAGCTTAATGCTTATAATTTTTTGATCTTGGATGTTTAAACAGCCATGAAACAGTTAGAAACTACAGTTATATCACAAGACTCACCGCTCTATCCGTCCGGGCTTTCCAAATGCTTGCAGGATGCCGCCCCGAAAAAACTTTGGCTTCGCGGACGACCTGAGATACTTGGGAAGCCGCGGGTGGCGCTGCTGATTTCCAGGCGCTGCACCGGCAGGCCGATAGTGGCCGCGCTGGACCTTGCAAGGGCGCTCAGGGACGCCGGGGTTGTAGTTGTTGGCGCGTTTCATTCCGCTGTAGAACGCGACTGTTTAG
>PUNP01000815.1 GCA_003551785.1 Candidatus Brocadiaceae bacterium
GTGATAAATTTTTGGCGATTTTTTTGAGAAAGTTGTGCAGGTTTGACGATATTGATTCCATTAGAGCTGTGCGCTTGATCATAATGCATCTCTTTGTGTAATAAGGGCTTATAAAACTCTAAAACCACCCCATATATCGTCATACACAAGGAATGCGCCTTGAATGAATCCTCCTGTAAAAATACTTTTCAAAAAAACCCTAAGTTTGAGATTCTATGGGTATCTTTCGCGGGTTGGAAATTTTCTTAATATTGCTTAATTTGGAAGATGTAGAGAGTATGGGCAAGTAAAAAGTTAGTAAATTTTGGTATGTTAAGTGCTGTTTTGGGTGCTTTTTTGCAAAAAAACGCAAAATTGTGGCGCGAAATCCGCGAAGAGTTCAGAAATTTCAGTGTCGATTTGTTCAGGGGCTCTTATACTCAGCCAGGAGGATAAGCGTATGATGCGAAAAATGCAGCGGCATTTGAGTTCGGCATTGACACCAGGACGATATCTGTTAAACTAATCACCACAAAGTGAAACCCGTAGAATTGCGGTAAAGCACTGATCAAGCCTATGGCGGCGTAGCTCAGCTGGTTAGAGCGTGGGATTCATAAGCCTAAGGTCGGTGGTTCGAGTCCACCCGCCGCTATTTCAAGCCCCTCCAAATAAGGCACTTGCAGGGGTTTTCTTTTTGCCTTTATGCTGTATTTCATGCTTTACAGCGGATGTTTTGGGCTGATGAGGTGTATACTGCAAGGGTTTATGAAATGGAGCCAATGGGATTCGAACCCACGACCTCTTGCATGCCATGCAAGCGCTCTCCCATCTGAGCTATGGCCCCTAAAACTTATATATTACCAGAATCGGATTCCTTTGGCAAGTCACTTTTTCTAAACCACACCACAGAATTTGCCGGAGTTTGAAATTTGTTGCCCCCGAAGCTATAATATTCTGACATAAAAACCGTGTAAAACTGCAAAATAACAGGAAGAAGGCGATAATTGCTCATAAGAAAACAATTCATCATCACCGGTCAGGTTCAGGGCGTAGGCTTTCGCCCGGCTATATACAAACTGGTAAAAAACCTGAAACTGACCGGACGCATATATAACCACGCCCAGGGCGTAACGCTTCAGGCTCAGGGTTCGCCGGAAGCCCTTAAAAATCTTGAAGCCGTACTGAAAAACGGTGCCGTACTGCCGCCTCTGGCAAAAATTAAAACAATAAAGATACTCGAAATACCAGCCCTTAAAGATGAGGCTGCCTTTACCATCGACCCCAGCGACCAAGCTGGCCAAAAAACCTCACAGGTGTTGCCCGACACCTCTGTATGCGCCGACTGCCTGGCTGAGATGTACCAGCCCAGTGATTTTAGATACCTTTACCCTTTTATAAACTGCACAAACTGCGGGCCAAGATACTCTATCATAAAAACCATCCCCTATGACCGCGCCAACACCACCATGGCAGATTTCCGGATGTGCCAGAAATGCTCAAAGCAGTATAACAACCCTTCAGACCGAAGAT
The DNA here is from genome assembly GCA_003551785.1 of Candidatus Brocadiaceae bacterium. Next base: position 1,510 of record PUNP01000815.1, read on the forward strand.
TCCATGCCCAGCCGGTAGCCTGTACCAATTGCGGGCCAAAAATCACCCTGACCGACAAAACCGGCAAAATCATCCAGTCTCAAAGCGATAAAGTTGTAAGCACCGCCGCTAAAATGTTAAAGGCCGGCAAAATACTTGCTGTCAAAGGCATCGGCGGCTTTCACCTTGCGGTGGACGCTTCGAATGAAACGGCTGTACGACAACTGCGACTGCGAAAAAAACGAGATCATAAACCGTTCGCGCTTATGGCTCGCTCACTCAAAGCTATAAGAAAATATGCGCAAACAACTGAAAAGACAGAAGAACTGCTGACAAGCCCGCAATCTCCAATAGTTCTCCTGCCCAAAAAACCCAAAGCACAGATAGCCCCCTCGACGGCGCCGGGCGTAGGAACTTTCGGCTTTATGCTCTGCTACGCTCCTCTGCATTTTCTACTATTTGATTACGGCCCTGAAGTGCTGGTAATGACCAGCGCCAATATTTCTGATCAACCCCTGATTTGTAAAAATGATGAAGCCTTGGAAAAACTCGCCGACATTGCTGATGCTTTTGTTATGCACAATCGTGAAATTTTCCGCCAGGTCGATGACTCCATAGTCCACATCATCGCTGACCACACAGCCCTGCGAAGACGAAGCAGAGGCTATGTCCCCGAGCCGATATTTACACAGGTCGCCGCCCCAAAACACATATTGGCAACGGGTGCGGATATGAAAAACACTTTCTGCCTAGCAAAAAATAACCAACTAATACTCAGCGAGCATATAGGCGACCTCGAAGACGCAGAAGTTTATCGGCACTATCTCGCGTCCATAGCCCACCTGGCAGGCCTTTTCGAAATCGAACCCCAAGTCATTGCTTGTGACTTGCACCCTGCCTATATCTCGACAAATTACGCACTTTCACTAAAAAACATGGAAATAATGCGCATTCAACATCACTGGGCACACATAGCCTCTGTACTGGCTGAGCACAACCACCCCAGCCCTGTAATAGGCATCGAATGCGACGGAACAGGTTACGGAA
>PUNP01000079.1 GCA_003551785.1 Candidatus Brocadiaceae bacterium
GCATGTGCTCCTCCGGCATCAGTTCGTTCCATTTATCGCCGTAGGCTTTCATTACCTCCGCATCAGGACGCCCTTCGAGCAGCAGCAGGTCCAGCGCGTCGGTATGGTCTCCGCTCATAAGGAACGAACGCCCGAAAAAATCTTCCACCGCGGATAGCTGGTGGCGCCGCACGCTGCTTCTGAGGCGCACGGGCGCTTTGGCGCGCACGTAGTGTTCGGAAAGCTCTGTCAGCATCTCCCGCCCATCGCCCATCGCCACGGCGGTGATTTCTTTGGTGCCGCCGCGCCGTGCTTCCCGCATCCTTTTTTGTGCTTCGTATGCGTGCTGCTGGTAGGGGGTGACAAGCCCTTCAGCGGCGGCGATTTCTGAGCCTTTCTCGCCGGCGGCGTAGCGGGCGAACTCGCGTGCGAGTTCCGGAGCACCGGGACGCAGGTACAGCACGAGGTACTCGCTCAGCGGATAGTCCTCCTGGATGATTGGCTTGGTGCTCGGAGCGACGAACGGCCCGTCTTCGGTCTCTCCGATTTCGACGACCCTGACGCCCGGAATCTCCCGGCCCTGCCACAGCAGCGTGCCTATCGCATCCCGGTCTTCGGCCACTTTATCCGCAACCGCCCGCGGGCTGCGGCAGACTTCTACATCCCTGCGCATGGCATAGGAACTGCGCCCTTTCTTCAAACATGACCCTCGCAATATCTGAGCGCTGATAGAATTCCACGTATCCTCTCCCACCAAGGGGATACGTCGGGGATTCTTTTCTCTCTCCGAAAGCGGTAGATATCGGACCACAGCTCGCACCTCCGAGAGGGTCATCTCCCTGGAGCGGTGACGTGGATGAGCGATGAGTGCAGCTTTCGCCTGTCCGACGATAAATTCCTCATATCCGCCGATGTCGCCGTTATCCTCCTCCGAGTCGAAATCGACGCATTCATAATGGATCAGGATGTCTGCCTCACCGTCGGCGAACCGCTCCGGGCAGTTTCGATCATTCCATCTCTGCACGGTAAATCTTTCCACCGGTACATCATATTTTTCACAAAATTCCCGAAGCATCCTTCTTACCAATGGAAAGCCCCACTGGTGCCCGCCGGCAATATGCACCGGGCGTCGGGCGGTGTGTGCGCCCGCACCCGATGTGCTCGCTATAAGAAAAAACAGCATTACCACTACCTTCATTGCAACAGTGTCATGGTATTTTTTGTGACAGCAGTTCATATTTTGCTTCCCTCCCAAAAAGTCTTGAAGAGAATCCCGTTTAGTAGTTCCTTGCGAGCATAGGGAGCTTTTGGACTGTTAGATAAGAAGAAATAGTGTACATTCCCTGATCTGGGGTTTCCCCCCTTGTTTCATATTCCAAGCTGGAAAACCCAGGAAAGAAAATCCAGAACTCAGGAATTCAGGTAAAACATTATTACCAATATCTCAAGCTATTCACATACAAAGGGTTAAAACTGAGAATTGTGAGCCTAAATTGACCTGCTAAGGCCGAAAACGTAGGTAATGGTATGAAAAAAAACGACACTTCGCTTGGCCCCACCCTAATTACATTAGCTATTTGTGCCACCCCGAAAAGCTTAAGCTGCATTTCGGGGGTAATCGCAGCTAAGCCCATTTATCGGCACTGACTTTGCCCCTTCAACTTGTTTTGCAAGATGATCCTATAGTCCCATCAATGCCCTCCGCTAAATCATCGCTCCGAATGTGATTAGGTCAGATTACGATAACAGGAAGACAATCAGTCGATCTCATCGCGTTCCCAATGAAGATAGGGGTAACTCTCACCTTCCTCAATTGTCCATATATTCTCAAAATCCCAGTCATCAAATGTCTGTTTTCGCATCATACCTGCCGTGGATTCTGGTTTTCCTTTCCCAGTATCTTCCTTTCCGCTCGTTTCCTTATCATAGTAACATAAGAGTATATTTCCTCCGTTCACACTAGCAAAACCTCCGGTCTGCTCTTCTGCTTCTACTCGCCCAACCGCATAAGACCTCAAAATCTTTTCCTTATTCAAACCAACAAAACCGCCCGCCTTCCGATCAGATCTTACATCACCGCTGGCGTAACTGTCACTGATAGAAGGCTCTTCTTTAAACATCGAGACATTGGAACCCGCGAGTCCTCCAGCATATTCCTCTGCCTCAACATCTCCTCGGGCAAAGGAGGACTCCACAGATCCCCTGTTTGAGCCGATAAGGCCACCGGCAAAGGATTTTTCAGCAGTAATATTTCCCGTTGCATAACTGTCGGCTACATTCCCTTTGGAGTTAATTCCGACAAGACCTCCCACCTCTCTACCGCCGGAAACCTCGGCCTCCCCATAGCATTTTTCAATATTACCCTCTTCAATACTGCCAATCAAGCCACCCACTATTCCCTCACTTCCATGAACGGTTCCTTTAAAATAACTCTTCTTGATCGTTCCGCCATTGATTCCGACCAAACCTCCAACATTTTCTCTGCCTTCAATTTTTCCCATTGCATAGCTGCCCGTAACATTATGGAGATTGGTTCCTACAAGGCCACCTACACC
>PUNP01000290.1 GCA_003551785.1 Candidatus Brocadiaceae bacterium
ACCAGAGAAATACCTATAATCACCTGGAACAGATAGGCGATCAGTTGAGCTATGGACTCACCACGAACTTGCTCCATCCCTCTGCTCATAATGTAAACTGCGGCGCCAAGATTTGCCAATCGCACCAATCCCTGAACTGACAAAAAAATGCCCAGTGCCGAGAGCACGATCGGTTCCAGTTTCCCGGCATCAATGGCCGGTTCTTTACCGTCGGAACCGGACAGGATTTTACCGGAATGCCTCCATAGCATAATGCCCACAGCGAAAGTTGCCAGGATCGAAATCGACACTGTGCTTATTGCAAACAAATACAGATTTATATCGTCGGAGGCGTGGCGGAACCCGACAGAGAACAGGCTTTGAAGCGTAGTGGGTACCAAAAGAACAGCTCGAACCAGCACGTAAATAGCAAATACCTTGACTGCCACAACCGCGAGTTCTCTGCTTGTCATTTTCATAATTGCCCCCTGCACAGATTGTTGTGCATATCAGTCTCTCCCGTTTTCATGAACCTTTTTTCAGCAAGCTGTTCATTACAATCACATTATCACTTATTTATTATGGTCAAACGCAAGTTACACCCATGACAATGCAACCAATGTGCAATACATGCAATTATTGTGCAATTACATAATAGGAACCGGCGCCCTTTTTCCCGTTTACTTTGACAAAAAACTGCAAGTATTTTCTGGGTCGTCTTCCGGGTAGTTTTTCCATTCGACATCTACTGTACATCCCTGAGTAACCCTCCGCTTGGACTTGACTTTTGAAGCTATAAGATATAACATCAATATATGGGATTCGAATTTGATCCAGAAAAAAGCAAATCAAACAAGGAAAAGCATGGCATAAGCTTTGACGACGCTCAGGCCTTGTGGAACGATCCAGACTATATTGAGATCCCCGCAAGAACCGAAGATGAACCGCGTTTCACCGTAATAGGAATGATAGGAAAAACGCATTGGTCCGCTGTCATTACCCGGCGAGACGGGAACATAAGGATTATTTCCGTGCGTCGCTCTCGGAAAAAGGAGATTGAAATCTATGAAAGCTGAAAAATTCGACAAAATATTCGATTCGGGCGAGGATATCACTGAATATCTGGATATCTCCAGTGCACGTCGTCCAGGACAGGAGCAAAAGCGTGTAAGTTTGGACTGTCCGGTCTGGATGGTCAATGCTCTGGACAAGGAAGCCCGGCGTTTCGGTGTGCCCAGGCAATCACTGATCAAAGTTTTAGTGGCCCGACACCTGGAGAAAACCGGCACTGGAACATAACCTATCCAATCTGCCTGGTGGGATTCGAGGAATCGGCGTATGGCTTCGGAAAACACTTCCTTTTCATCCCGAAACCATCCGTCTTCCGCCAGCGCAACCGCATCTTTGTACAGGTTTTCGGGGATCTCGGTCTTTACAATTTTCATAAATGGTCTTCTCCCCTGAGGCCCAGCGCATCCTGAATCTCTCCCCGTTTCATCTTGCCCTTCAGGCATACTAAAAGGCGTTTTACTTCCCCTGTCACTTCACCTGCTACTTCACCTGTCCCACTTCTGGTCGCCGATTCATTTTCGTCTCCCTGCTCACTCCCTGGAGTGCTGATAATGGTTTTAAAGATGTCAGCTTCATTCTTTAAGTCCGTATTCACTGACTGCATCTTTCACGGCCCCGCACCACCGCACAAGAGAATCTATCTCTGTCTCTGTCAGCGATCGATTGATATGTACCTTGAGGTCCCGACCCGCCGGCCGGAAAAGCCCCGTCTTCTCCGCTTGCTCCCACAACTTCTGGATAACCTCTTCCGGTACGGCCGTCTTCCTCTCGACCCCGCCCCGATCACGCAGCGCTGTGCGGAACGTTTGTTTGAGCACGCAGTCGGGTGGATAAACATAACAGATAGCAACATGTTCGCCTCCGACGTCGACATTCAGAGAAAATCCTTTGGTCCCCCAGTGCACGGGCATCTCCTCGGCCTTTGCAAACTCCAGTATTCTGGAAAAAACCGCCCGGCCGTTTCCATCCAGAGATTCGAGGAAATCATCTTCCGTAACGACCGGCAGCGAGCCGGCGGCTATACGATCCGGCTTTCCGGATTCTTTGCCGACGACGATTTCCTGCGAGAGCAACCGCGTCCCGCCGTCGGCCTGGAAGAAGGTAAACTCCACGCAAGTCACCCTGATCCCCTTGCTCCGCAGGAAAGCCGCACTTTGCCTGACCTCCGCAGTGACGCTCTGACCAACGATAACGATGCGCTGGTCTTTGTTGAACGCAACGGCCTCATCGGTATCCAGCTCAAAATACTCACGGTGGTATTCGGCCAGCGTGAGCGAGTCGTCATTGAGGTATGCCCGGAGTATCTCTTCAAGCTGTTCGGAATCAAGTTTTTCGGCGAATGATGCGTATTCCAGGGACTGCGCGATTGTATCGCGCGGCGTTCTGTCGCGTTTCAGTTCCACGACAACGACATCGCCTTCCCTGTCGAGTCCGATCAGGTCGATGAACCCGCCCAGGTTCGTGGTTACCTGACGCCCGATGAT
>PUNP01000374.1 GCA_003551785.1 Candidatus Brocadiaceae bacterium
CTGCCATATACTCAGCCTTTGGTACTTCGATAACCTCATATGCGTCACAAAACTTTTCCCACTCTTCTTCAATGGGGTAATTATCCCGAACTAAGTCCAGGGGTATATCGTAAATATATTTCTGGAAAAAAAGCTTTTCTCTTGGCATTATCTCTACGCCTTTCAATTTCCTCAGATGATCTTCATACATCCTGATTTTTTCTGCTTTAATTAATTCTTTCCTTTTTTGTCGGATTATTTCCCGAGTTTCTTCGCTAAACATTAGTTACCTGCCATGTGATAATTAATTTTAAAGAATACACTGTCATTAAATGGCATCTTTGACGCCGTTTTTCTTTGGTTTAAAATCAGGCAGCTGATTCACGGCTTCCTCTTTTGTATCCAGCGCAACAAGCGTATAGACCTGCATGGTCAGTTCCATTGTGCTGTGTCGGGCCAGGGTTTGGGCTGTTTTCGGATGGACACCGGATCGTGTCAGATTGGTTATGAATGTATGCCGGAGCGCGTGAAAATCAGCCACCCGGCCCCTGCTGTCTTTGTAAGGGATACCGGCAGCTTTCAAATCGGCTTTCATCATCCGGGCCCCTACGGCGGTTTTCCACATGTCAAAGACTTTATCTTCCGGGTCTTTATACCGAACGTACCATCGTTTGGATTTATAAACTTTCCCATTTCTTTTCTGTTCCCTTCTTTCGATTGTCGCCATTGCATTTCCCTCAACAAAATAGTAGTGCCCTCTATAGTGACCACTTTTTACGCATTCGTAATCATTTTACGCGATTTGATGCAACAGTGCAAGGAGAGGGAAGGAGATGAGGGAAGTGCAATAAAAAAGCCCCAGAAGGCTTTTAGCGGCCATCCTGAGGCTTTGTGTTCTGGTGAGGGCGGAGGGGATCGAACCCTCGACCTACGGATTAAAAGTCCGTTGCTCTGCCTAGCTGAGCTACACCCTCACATCTTTATTTCCAATATGCAAGTATTTTATCAAAGCGTGAAACAAATTGCAAGTGACATAGATACATCAAGGTCGTATAAATTAAACTGAGTAAAAGGTCATTACAGTTATTTTGACTCAATTTCTGCTTTCAAATGCCTCGTTTTAATATTGCCTATTCTAATACATACCAATTGCTTCCAATTAATTCAAACTGTCTGAACATTACTTTTTGAGTATTATATCATTGCAGCTACGAGTAAAATAAAAAACATTCTCAGGGGAAAGGAAATTCAATCACATACAGGTGTGTTTTCGCACCACAAAAATGATAGTACCAGAAGCAGGCAATTTTAAAAGACCCGGTTTTCTTTATATCATCCCTTCATGTTTAATGTTTTCACTTGCATAAAACATCATTAATTGATAAAATGTCTTTTCATCATCCTGTATCCTAGGATTTCATGTCCTTTCAGGACATTTCATTCTGGACTATTATGAATCCGTACCTCGCGGGATACCAGACGAAATTCCACTCTTAAAATGTCCAAATCACCAGTCTAATCCGAGAAGAACCAGTTTTTTAATTAGAAATATTAAGTCATGACTTTTTATAGGAATCAGACAATAAGATGAGCAAGAAGAAGGGAAAAAAAATTACGTTGGAAGATGTAAGAAATATTGGGATAATGGCCCATATCGATGCCGGTAAAACGACCGTAGCCGAGCGCATGTTGTATTACACCGGCAGGACCCATAAAATGGGAACGACTGATGACGGGAATACGACGATGGACTGGATGGATCAGGAGCGGGAGCGCGGCATCACGATCGTCAGCGCCGCCACTTCAACCGAATGGCGGGACAAGCAAATAAACCTGATTGACACCCCCGGACACGTAGACTTTACGGTGGAAGTTGAACGCTCTCTGCGCGTACTTGACGGTGTAATAGCATTATTCTGTGGTGTCGGCGGCGTTGAACCGCAATCAGAAATTGTATGGCGTCAAGCTGAAAAATATGGCGTCCCCGCCATCGCTTTCATCAATAAAATGGATAGAAGCGGTGCTAATTTTGACCGGGTAACTGAAGAAATCGAAAGCCGCCTGGAAGCTAAGCCCGTTCCCGTTATAATCCCCATGTTCGAAGATGAAGATTTCATCGGTATAATTGACCTGATTGAAGCTAAGGCCGTCTATTATAGTGATGAAGACCTTGGTGCAACATACCGCGAAGAGGAAGTTCCCGATGCTCACTTAGACGATTTCAAACGCTGGCGTGACCATCTTCTGCAGGTGGTAAGTGAATGGGATGAAGAGCTTTTTGAAAGATACTGCATGGATGAACCGCTGAACCCTGTGGATATACGCAACGCTCTTCGTGCTGCTACGCTCTCTAAAAAAGCTGTTCCCGTTTTATGTGGTTCCGCACTAAAAAATAAAGGCGTGCAGCGTCTGATGGATGCTGTCGTTGACTACCTCCCTTCTCCTGCCGATTTACCCCCTGTAATAGGGATCAAGAAGGAAGGGAAAGAAGAAACAGAAATCGAAAAGGAACATAACCCCGAACACGACCTGGCCGCCCTGGCATTCAAAGTC
>PUNP01000370.1 GCA_003551785.1 Candidatus Brocadiaceae bacterium
AGCTGGGCCTGGACTCGAACACGATCATCATCTTCATGTCGGATAATGGCGGTCATAGCAGGGTGACAGATAATAAGCCTTTGCGGGCGGGCAAATCCTCAATTTTTGAAGGCGGACACCGCGTTCCCGCCTTCTTTCGTTGGCCGGGAAAGATTGAAGCGGGCAAGGTAAGCGATGAAACCGTCTTGACGATGGATATTTTCCCCACTATTTTATCCTTGACCGGTGCTGAAGCGCCCGCCGGACACAGTTTCGACGGTATCGATATCTCGAACCATCTGCTGAACGGTTCGTCCCTGCCGCTGCGCACGCTTTTTTGGCGATACGGGCCAAATGCAGCGGTCAGAAACGGAAAGTGGAAATATGTTTATCAAAACGAAAGGGAGTATCTTTTCGATCTCTCAAGCGATATCGGGGAAGAAAATGACTTGATATCAATCCGGCCCGAAATTGCGGAGGATCTGAAAAAAGAGATGAAGGACTGGGCGGAGGATGTCGCTTACGAAAAATAGTCTGGATGGTCAACCAGCCGTGGGAAGCTTTTAATCTTCATTCCACCGGCACAAGGCACGGTGGGGATGCTGCACAAGGTGCGGTAGGATGCCACGTGATTCACTGAGGATTTGCGAATATTTACTTACCTTTTCTTCCTCCGGCACGGAACACGCGGTAAAGCTATGCACATCATTCGAATAATTACGACTTAGGGAGTCATTTCTTATGGGAATCAAGTACAGTTTGTTTTCTGTTTTTGTCTTTACGTTGACTTTGTTTTATATTGGTTGTGTCCCCCCTCAACGGGACATGGATCATGCTATTGATTGGGAAGAAGCGCCTGTTGTTGAAACGAATTTTCTGGGGCGTTCGGTCGAAGGGCGGGATATCGAGTACACCCGATTGGGGTCGGTTGGCAGGACGTCTCTCGTCATAGGTGCCATCCACGGCAGCGAGCCGGCAAGCGCGGTACTAGCCCGAAAGCTCGTTACAAAGTTAAAGAATAATCCCCAAATATTCGCGGGACATCAAATAATTGTGGTTCCGGTCATCAACCCCGACGGGTTGGCGGCCGGCACTCGCGGCAATGCTCGGGGTGTGGATCTTAACAGGAATTTTCCTGCCGCCAATCGCAAAAACACGCCAAAATTCGGTATGAAGGGTTTTTCCGAACCCGAAAGCAGGGCTTTGGGGGAGTTGCAGAGAAAATATGAGCCTTCGGTTATAATCAGCATCCATCAGCCTCTGGCTTGCATTGATTACGACGGCCCCGGAAAGGAAATTGCTGAAGCCATGGCCGAATACTGCGATCTGCCGGTGAGGAAACTCGGTGCAAGACCAGGTTCTTACGGTTCTTATGCTGGAGTTGAATCGAACATTCCTATTATTACATTCGAGATGAGGCGAAACGATGAGCTCCACAGCCCTGAGCGGATATGGGAGATGTACGGCAAGGCCTTGTTGGCGGGCATATATTACCCGGAAGAACCGGTTTCCCCCTGATTTTTTTGACCGGCGCCTTGCAATGAGAAAAAAAATGCGATACGGTACCCTCTTCCTTCTGTGATTTAATGCGGGGTAAGTGCTCAGTGAAACACGTTGATTGGTGGTTCCTACCGCCGAGCTTGTCCCGGTGGAGGAGTATTTATGCACTACAATAACGTTGACAACCCCCGGCCTCGCACGCCGCATTTCTGCCCAGGGGGCGGGATAAGCCATTAAAAGATAACTTTTACATCTTGCGTAAAAGCTTACGAATATAACTTTATTTTCCCTACCCGGGCAGAAACGCGGCGGACGAGGCCGGGGTGGGCGGATCCATTTGTAGTGCAGAAATACCGCTCCACCGGGACAAGCCCGGCGGTAACGTGTTTCACTGAACATTTACAATGCGGGCGCTTTTATGGAATACAATAATAAAACAAGCCAAGATAATTTATACGGAAAAGGAATCTATTATGGATGGTATATGCTGCCTTTAGCCACCCTGGGATTTATTGTAACTTCACCGGCTCAAACATATGGAGTATCACTTTTTAATGCATCATTACGCGAAACTTTAGGGTTGTCGCACAGTCAACTTTCCGGGGCTTATATGCTCGGCACTTTATGTGGTGCATTACCTATGGGCTATGTGGGCGCACTGATGGATAAGTACGGCCTTAAAAAAACTGTATCAACAATAGTTGTTTTCTTTGGGCTGACCTGCATCGCCATGTCTCAGGTCACCGGGTTCTACAACCTTTTCCTCGGTTTTTTTCTACTGAGAATGCTGGGGCCTGGTGCTTTAGCTATGTTGACCGGGACAATTTTATCGTTTTGGTTCAGCCGGAAACTTGGATGGGTTGAAGGGATTCGCCACGTTGGGATAGCATGTGGAATGGCTGCGGTCCCAACGCTTATATTGTGGCTTATAAGGGCGACATCATGGCGGTGGGCGTATGCGATTATGGGTATTTCGGTCTGGTTGATCATGCTGCCGCTCATGCTGCTTGTTTTCAAGAACCGTCCCGAAGATGTCGGTCAGCGTATGGACGG
>PUNP01000005.1 GCA_003551785.1 Candidatus Brocadiaceae bacterium
ATTATCTTTGGGTTGTTATAGCAAAGGCGGAAGAAAAGACTTTTCCTTTGGAACCAAAGAAACGAATAAGAGACGGCAGGCGCGAAGAAAATGAGGAAGATAAACCTGTTCCGGAGGTGGAGATTGAATGGCATTAGGGAAATAGCTGGGATCGTCAGAGGGACTCTTGGATATAATAGGGAAAATGCAACAAGAGAACATTGATCACAAAACAGAATTTTATGTGAAAAGGTCGTCAAGGATAACCGACCTGATACCGATGGCATATGTTGCTTTGGCGGCAGGTCTCGGAGACTTTTGGCTGGCCTCATTAATTATTGTAGTGATCGGGGTCGCTGTATTTTTCCTGAGAAAACGTCCGCACATTATCACTGACGAGAATGGAATTTATTATCGCACCTTTTTCCGGATGAAACGGATTAAATGGGAAGAGATATACCGGATTAAAGTGAATATGCTGGGTGGAGTCGCAATCTATTGGGGGGATAAGGGAAAGAACCAATTTCGCACATTCAGACTGCAATGGCGGCCCGCGAAAACTCTGAAGATATGGAAGGAAATCCGGGGCTTCAGACGCTTGCTGAAGACAGTCCTGAAAAAAAGCGTCGATGCCGAAGTCGCTCCCGGGGTGTTTGAGCTTTTAAATACACCCAACAAACAAAAAATAAACCGATATCGGTGGGGATTTGCCTCCTTTTTTCTGCTGCTATTAATAACAAGCCTCTACATGCTTCTTAAATTAGTTCATACCCCTGGAACGATGGGGTATAATCACATTTTTCTCATTTCCTTTTTACCTCCGCTCGGCGGGCTCAGTGGCATGTTTTTCTCACGATTTCTCTACATATGGGATGAAGGCGACAAGTGGTCTGACTTGGGTCTGCTATACGGCCTGTTTACTTTTTCACCCGTATTGACCATCATTGTGTTATTCACTTATTCCCTTGCAGTGTGGTCAGTTGTAGTAACAACTACCTTCCTGGCGTTCAGCATGCTCATCTTTTGCTTTCCTACTCTGAGCCGTAGCAAAATGGCGGGATTGATGCTGGTGTTTGTTCTTCTGGCGGTTACGGGCGGCAAAATCTGCCTGTATAATCCGCATGTCGAGCGGTCCACCCTGAAACAGCTTGATAATTTTTATTGTACTGCAATCGGCTGGTTTCCGGACGCGCAAAGAATCTGGCTAACGGGCAGGGTAACAACTTTCTATGCCGGCGATGGAGGCGATTCTAATGATGATTCAGAAGACTTAGTTATTCTTGATACGGAAAGCGGACGAATTGCCCATCGGATGCCCGTCGACGCTATTCTTCCCAGCTTTTCGTTTCACTGGTCGCCTGACGGTACCCAACTGGCTCTGGTTGAATTTCCTCGTGAAAAAGACAGAATTCTGTCGCTGGTCGATACCGGTTCTTTTGAAAAAACTCCGTTGCTTGAAGCGAAAGATATATTACTGCATGAATACGGCAGCTGGAATAAGGAAGGAACCAAACTCGTCGGCGTTCATCGGAATGCCCGGTCCGACAATGATGAAAGCCGCGTTGTATTTCTCATAGATGTTGCCGAGCAGAGAGTTTCTGAACTTGTGGAAATTGAGCGTGCTGATGCGACCTTCTGGCTCCCTGACGGCAACATAGGCATTTTGCATAGAAAACCGAAACATATAGAAGGAGTCGACGTTAGAAGAAAACGATTATATAGGTATCAGGTGAGCCATCTGGATCAGGAAAACGGTGAGATGAAGTTGCGTTATGCGTCCGGAAATTACCACAAAGCTGCATATGTTTCTCCACGCGGAAAATATCTGTTGCTGCGGACAAAAGACGATAAATCGCTTATAGCCGATGTGACCGGCGGCCGTGAGGTATTTCTGGAAGAACGGTTGACGGATTCGCATTTTCTCCATGAAGGCGGCTGGGCGCCGGATGGTTCCGCCGTTTTTCTGCCCGTAAAGCGGGAGGGAAAGAAAATTTATCTCATTTATGAACCCGGAACTGCAAATACCAGCGTTTTACCGTCCGGTTATATCAACAGAGTTATAAGCCGGTGCGGAGGTTTAAAGCATTTTCTCGGTTATAATGACGATCACAGCGTTTATCCTCCCTTTTGGCTCCTCTCCAGGGGCGAGACCGAGGCCGTCGAGGTAGGAAGGGGCGGCCTTTTATCGTTGCTTTTATGGGATTGGACGGCGTCCGTTAGCCCGGACGGCAGCGGAGTCATTCACTATGGTCTGTCTTTTTCGCTGGGAAATGAGGCCTTGAGCGTTGACACGACGATTTATTTGAGCGAGATCGAGATACGGTAAGACATATTCGGACTCATAAACCAGATTGGGGGGCCATTATTGAGGAAAAGAGGAGAAAAGAAACCTGTCTCGGATAGATAGCTTAGAATGGAGGTGAAGATGATAATGAAAAAGATATTTTGGGTCGCCATCATAGCCGCATTACTACCGGCCGCATTAATCGCAGAAGATCCTGAGGCGGTAATTACCCCCGGGGAACTTACCGATAAGGTTGAAGCTGCATACC
>PUNP01001000.1 GCA_003551785.1 Candidatus Brocadiaceae bacterium
ACTATGATGCGAAAGGGGCGCGCTCAGAATTTTATCGATCCCCGGCATGCCGAGCAGATCGCATCATGGGCGCGCGAGTTCCGCGATGTCGAGGACCGGGCCAGGGTGGTGAGCCTGGATGAGATAAAAGATGAAGGCTGGACTCTGAACATCCCCCGCTACGTCATGCCGCCGATCGGAGAAGACATACCACCGCTTCACGAGGCGGTTGCGTCGTTCAAACAAGCGCTTTCTGAAGCGCGCAATGCTGAAGAACGCCTGCGTCAGGTTCTAAATGAAGGAGGCTGGCTCGAATGACTGACAATGGATCTCAACGAATTGCTGTTCAGCCGGTGCCGCTGAAAAATCTTATTGTATCTGTAGAGAAGGGGCAATATAGAATCCCTCAGTTCCAGCGCGAATATGTTTGGGAAACATCTAAGGTAATTAACCTGTTTGACAGTATATACCAAGAGTATCCCATAGGGTCTTTTTTTCTTTGGAAAGCTGACAGATCTCAGAACAAATTGTTCAGACATGCAATTCATGAAGGAATTCCTGAAATTAAAGAGGATGATGATATACATTTCATCTTGGATGGACAGCAGCGAATAACTTCTCTGTATGTTACCTTAAAAGGCTTGATTCACTGTGATATAGATTATTCTCGTATTTGCTTCGACTGTAAGGAAGAGCGGTTCACCCATCGGAGTCCCGACAATGTGCGATATGTCAGCGTGTCTGATATCTGGGGTTCTGGGGCCATGCGTCTGACGCGTACACTGCCAGAAGATTACAGCGACTCTTTTACCCGTTGCTGGGAAAGGCTCCAGACATATCCAATTTCGTTAGTTACTGTAATTGACAAGGAACTTGAATCTGTTTGCGTTATCTTTCGCCGAATAAATCAATCTGGAAAACGGTTAGGACGGTTTGACCTCATTGCTGCAATGACCTATGACTCAGAATTCGATCTGCGTAAGAAGTTTCAGCAGGATATCGCTTCTAAGTTGGAAGCTCAGTCTTTTGGTGCAATATCGAGAACCATATCAACACAACTTCTTGCGTTACTGACAAAGGGAACTTGCACAGATAAAATGCAGTATTCAATGACTACGGAAGATATTCGGAGTTCCTGGGAAACGGCAGTTGATGGGATAATGTTGGCTGTGGGAACATTAAGATCGGAATTTGGTGTTAAAACGCGGGAGTTTTTGCCGTATGAACCTTTGTTGACGCTTATGGCCTATTACTATTGCTCATCTGGAAACCGTTCGATACGACCGGATCACTTTGACTGGCTGAAGAAATGGTTCTGGAGGGCTTGTTTTTCTCAGCATTATGGCAGCGGTGGCGCTACTCGAATAGGACGAGACAAAGAGTTATTTGATAAAGTAATTGCAGGCGACCTGCCGGAGTTTGACCCGTCAATTAGCCTTAAGACCGATGATCTTATCGGAACTCGCATGACGTGGTGGGGAGCTGCAATTCGCAACGCGTTCCTGTGTCTATTAGCAAAAAATGAACCAAAGCATCTGCTCAATAACAGCCCCATAGACCTTGTCAATGGCGGGATTAGCGGATTCACAAGTTCTGAAAAGCACCACATCTTTCCACAATCCCTACCGGATGAAATCATTGGAGGGTGCGATATTCATGCTCTTCCCAATTTTTGCTTTATTCCAGCTGAACTTAATAAGGAAATTCGAAATTCAAAACCTTCTGAATACTTTGCTGACTTTCGGAAGAAAAATAAAGATTTTGAAGCAGCTTGCCAGAGTCATTTTATTCCTACGGGAGAGGATTCCGGCATCTCGGAAAACGACTATATTAAATTTTTGCGTGCTCGTGCGCAGCTAATTCTTGATGAAATTCAAAGGCTCTGTGGTATTTCCCTGACACCACGTGTTGGTGAACGGCAACAGACAGTTGAAAAGATGGAGCAAAAAATCAGGGAGTTCATCCATATTGTTCTAACAGAATCATTCGGTCCGGGATACTGGTCTCGCTCAATCCCCAGCGATATCCAGGAGTCTGTTAAAAGACGGATAAATGAAGAATTGAAAAGAAATCCCGAGCTAAATGAAGAAACCCTGAAAAACTCCCGGATAAAACTGACCTTTTGTGATGTGCCTGATTATTTGAAGATTTTGGTGGTAAAACAGAATTGGTCGCATTTTGAGAAATATATGCGTCGGCGTGTCGATGTTGAACGGCATATCGAAGCCTTTACAAATTATCGTAATCATGTCATGCATGGACGAAAACTGCCTGAACTTGTTAGGATCGGCGGCGAATATGCGCTGGCATGGCTTCAGACGGTTCTCCCGCAAGAAGAAGAGTATGATGTGAATGATGAGGAATCGCCAGAATGACCCGGCATCTCACACAGAACGAACTCGAATCATATCTCTGGGGCGCTGCGAAATTGCTGCGGGGTCTGATCGATGCCGGAGATTACAAGCAGTTTATCTTCCCTCTGCTCTTTTTCAAACGTCTCTCTGATGTGTGGGATGAAGATTACAACAACGCATTGAAAGAGACCGGCGAT